>JADZCJ010000088.1 GCA_020851635.1 Anaerolineae bacterium | reverse complement strand
TCCGATTCTCAATCAAGCGGGACCGATGGTCATGGTCAGCGGCGCGAATACCTATGCAGGTTTGACCAAGGGTCTTCCCGGGCTCACCGAAGCGGGTGAACCAGACTCGTATTATCCTACAAAGGTCCGCAACTATGCGCGGGTCGTCGCACCGGATGATTTCCAGGGCGCGGTTGGCGCGCGGTGGGCAAAGGAACGCGGCATCAAGTCGGTGTATATCCTTGACGATCAACAGCTCTACGGCAAAGGCATCGCCGATGTTTATAACGCGACCGCCAAAGAACTAGGCATCAATGTGCTCGGACAGGAAGGGATTGACACGAAAGCGTCCGACTATAGCGCGCTGGCGACCAAGATCGTGAACCTAAACCCCGACTCGGTCTATTTTGGCGGGGTCACTTCGAGCAATCCCGGTCTCGTATGGAAAGCGCTTCGCTCTGCCGGATTCAAGGGCGAGCTTTCGGGTCCGGACGGTATGATGTCCGAGGACTTTATCAAAGCAGCAGGTCCGGATGCAGAAGGCACTTTTCTCACCTTTGCCGGTCTGCCGCTCGCAGAACTTGACAAAATCAGTCCGGCAGGGAAAAAATGGCACGAGGATTATGTAAAAGAATTTGGCCAAGAGCCGGGCGTTTATGGCGCGTATGGTTATGAAGCCGCACTCGTCGTGCTCAAAGCGATTGACGCATGTGTCGCCAAGAACACTGTCACCCGCGCGTGCATCCGCGACGAGGTCTTTGCCACCAAAGACTTTGAAGGGATTCTTGGCACGAAATGGTCGTTTGACGCCAACGGCGACACCACCGTTGTACAGATGAGCAAGAACGTCGTCGAGAACGGCGAGTTCAAGTATCTCGGCACAGCTCAATAGCATCTATAGTAATACCTCATGACAGGGCACAATGAATCCGGAACGCAATTGTGCCCTGTCATTATTCATCACACGATACGATTTTCGAGGTGCATGATATCAATGAAACCAAAAATCACTTTTCGCAACGTAGCAATGTGGTTGATTATGGCGGCGGTCGGACTTTTTCTTGCCAATGCGTTCCGGAGCGACCCAACTCTCTTTGCCCAGCAAGTGATCAACGGGATGTCTCAAGGCGCGATTTTTGCGCTGGTCGCGCTCGGCTATACCATGGTCTATGGAATCATCGAATTGATCAACTTTGCGCATGGCGACGTTTATATGGTCGGCGCATTCACCTCAATGACCATCGCCAGTTTATTGGGCGCAAGCCACACCTCTGATCCCTCTCAAGTCATCGTCACACTTTTTCTAATGTTTATTACGGCGCCCCTTGTCTGTGCGCTGCTCAATTTCAGCATCGAACGTTTTGCCTACAGACCGCTGCGCTCTTCGCCGCGCATCGTCGTCCTGATCACCGCAATCGGCGTTTCATTTATGCTCGAGCAAGTCGGCTTGTGGTGGGCGAGCATTCCGAGCGACCTACTGAGCTATTTCGGCGGAAGCGGGGCAACCCCCAAAGCATTTCCGGCGCTTGTTCCCAAGATTAACTTGCTCGCCGGCACAGCGCTCGGGATTAACCTAACACCAAAGCATCTCTTTGCCCTCGGGCTTGCCATCCCGCTGATGATCGCATTGCGAATCTTTGTCCAACGTTCCCAGACGGGCAAAGCCATGCGCGCCACCGCACAGAACCGCGACGCCGCGCGCCTGATGGGGATCAACATTGATCGGATTATCTCGATCACGTTCATCATCGGCGGCGCGCTTGCGGGGGTGGCGGGTGTCGCCGGCGCGCTCTATTTTGAGGGCGTGCAGTGGAATATGGGATTTGACATGGGTCTCAAGGCCTTTACGGCAGCTGTTCTGGGCGGCATCGGCAATATCACGGGCGCAATGCTCGGCGGCTTTTTTATAGGTCTGGTCTCGGCGCTGAGTGACCAATATCTTGCGGGGCAATGGACGCGCGCTGTCGTGTTTGGACTGCTGGTCCTGGTGCTTGTGTTCAAGCCCACGGGCATCCTCGGCACGGGCAGCTCACAAAAAGCATAGCGCATCATTTTCATCATGTTGTTGCACTAGCACAGGAACGGGAGACAACGAATGGGCCCATTACGTGAACTTTCGATCACGAGCATGGGGATGCTCTTGCGCAAGCGTTGGAAACTGGTGATCCTGGTCATCCTGGTTGCGTTGTATCCGTTTATAGATAGCGCGCTGCAGCGAATGTCGGGATACGCAATCGGCGGGTACACCGGCTCACTTGTGACCGTCCTCATGTACGCGATGCTCGCTCTCGGCTTGAACATTGTGGTCGGCTATGCCGGTTTGTTGGACCTCGGCTATGCCGCGTTCTTTGCAATCGGCGCTTATTCGATGGCGCTTCTGACAACGCCGCATCCGCCCTGGGATACACCCTTTCCATTTCCGGTAAATTACTTTTGGGTCGCGATCATTATCTCTGCGGGCATTGCATTGTTCAGCGGGTTTATCCTCGGCGCTCCGACCATCCCTCTGCGCGGCGACTATCTTGCCATCGTCACGCTTGGTTTCGGTGAGATTGTGCCTGTGCTGTTTCGCAATCTGACCTGCGTGACGATTCCGTTTGTGAACATTAATTGTCTGGACCTCACCGCCGGAGAGCGCGGCGTGAGTTTGATCGCCCTGCCAAACGTTCCGGGCGTCGGCAACTTTAGCAAGATTGACCTTGCCCCGTGGTACTGGCTCGGTCTCTTGATCATTCTGGTCGCACTCTTTTTGAATCGGCGGCTTGAAGATTCCCGTCTCGGGCGGGCATGGATGGCAATGCGTGAGGATGAAGACGCGGCGGCTTCGATGGGTGTGGACATTGTCCGAACCAAACTCCTCGCGTTCGGCATGGGCGCGGCGTTCAGCGGTTTTGCCGGCGCCTACTTTGCCTCGTATATTCAGGGTGTTTTTCCCAGCAGTTTTGATTTTACTGTTTCGGTGACAGTCCTCTGCGCGGTCGTGCTGGGAGGCAGCGGCAACCCGTATGGCGCGCTTCTTGGAGGCGTCATGGTCGCCGGGATTGACCGCATCGGCTTGGGTTTTATGACGACGGTGGCAGACCGTCTCGGCGCCTTTATTCCGTTTCTGGGTGAAATAGATTTTTCTCTGTGGCGCTATGGGCTTTACGGTCTCGCCCTCGTCATTGTCATGCTCGTCCGTCCCGAGGGTCTCTTGCCGAACAAGGCGCGCGCGCGCGAGTTCCATGAGGGACAGGAAGAGGAGGGATTGTCGGGGATCGCCGCTGCGGAACAAGAAGTGGAACGCGAAAGCGAAGCGGGGTAAAATGTGACCTGCGAGGATTTCGCTCCTCGCAGGTTTTTTTTTCGTCTTGAATTTATGGAATTGACTCCCGAACAGCAGGATGCAATCGCGCGGCTCTATGAAAATGAGTCGCTTACCGAAAATCTCGACGATCAATCCGCCCGCGCGCTGCTTGAATGGGCACAGGGGCAAATAGCCGCCAACGCCGATGATTCGCTGGTGCGCGCTGCCGTAAGCGCCGCCAATTCCGGCAGCGAACGGGGCGCAGAGGCGGTTGTGCTGCAAGCGGACGGATTTCTCGCGCAAGCGCTAGCTCTGCGCGCGGATGCAGCGACGCGTTTGAACGAGTCTGCGACGAGCAACAAGATGAGCGACAGCAGCGCTCCGACGACCGATCCGACCGGGGACGCTATCCCTGCGCCCGTTACAACCTCTGCCGAGATCGAAATGACCGGTCGGGCATCTACGAATAGCGATGCGCGTCTGCAAGCATCCGCCGCCGTTCCTGAAACCGCTGCTCTTGTCGCAAACGCCTCTGCCGAAATCGGACCGACGGCGCCGAATCCTGCCCCGCCCCTTGCCCCCAAACGCAAAAAAAGGCGCAAAATCAGGCGCTCGAAAAGGAAATAGACGACGAACCTATCCGAACGCATCCATGTCCAGAAAGAAACCCGGCTCCAGCCGAGCCACAGTCGCCGCGTTTAGTCCCTGGGTCATTCTCGGCGGAATTCTCATTGTGCTGCTCATCCTGGGCGGCAGCGCCGTTTTTGGCGGCTGTATGCCTATCGGTCTGCCGGGTGAGGTCATCAACCCGCCGCCCAGTATCGCCCCGGCGCCTGACTTGCCGGTAACGGTCCTTCCGCGCGCCAATGTCTCGGAGGGTGTGTGGTATACCGTCTACTTTACCAAACCCGAATATCCGGAAAGACAAGGGAATCGCCACGGCGGCGTGGACCAAGCAATCGTTGCCGATTTCGAGCGCGCCCAAAAGACGATTGATGTGGCGGTCTTTGACCTGCGGCTGCCCTCACTTGCCGATGCGCTGGTCCGCGCGGCGGAACGAGGGGTCGCCGTCCGCGCTCTTGTGGATTACGACGCAAATCAAGACGCGCGGGAATTTACCGACGCGGTTGCCAAACTGGAAAAGGCGGGTATCCCGGTGGTCAAGGACGACCGCGGCGCGCTCATGCACAACAAATTTGCGTTGATTGACAACCGTCTCTTGTGGACAGGGTCAATGAATTTCACGCCTAACGACACCTACCGGAACAACAATAACATGCTGCGCCTCGACAACCCGGCGCTGATCGCAAATTATGCGCATATTTTTGAGCGGCTTTATCTGATTCGCGCGCTGGATGTGCCCGCCAAACAAATTCCGAACCCGCGCATACAACTCGAAGGCGGCATCGCGCTCGAAAACTATTTCTCGCCCAACGGCGGGGCGCAGCAGGCGATCATCAGGCGCATACAGGGCGCCACCAAAAACATCCGTATCACCGCTTTTGCATTTACGGATGACCCGATGGCAGAGCTGCTCATCGCCAAACACAATCAGGGGGTCCGGGTCCAAGCTGTTTTCGAGACGCGCAATAATACGGGACCTGGCGCCGAATATGGCAAGCTGAAACGCGCGGGCATTGACGTGCTCGAGGATGGCAACTGCTATATCCTCCACAGCAAGCTGATGATCATTGACGATCGCACCGTCATTACCGGTTCGTACAATTTTACCGACGCCGCCAACAAGACCAACGACGAAAACCTGCTCATCATTGACGACCCCGCGCTTGCCAAGAGCTATATTGAGGAATTTGACCGCATTTACAAGCAGGCAGCACACCCCACGAAATGTGATGGAGGTTGAATCTCTATCCGAAAGCGTGATGGGCACCTGCGGGGAACGAAACGGCGTTCGTTCCTTACGGCCCGAGAGCGTTCCTTTTGTTCTGCCCCATTGACGGGAATTACGCCGGTGCTATAATCTTTGCATCAGATTGACCCTCCGGAGTAGCCATGAATGAGCTTTACCACACCCTCGGCGTTAACAAACATCGCAAAGACGGAATCGCCAAAGTAACAGGACGCGAGGTCTATGCGTCTGACGTCATCCTTCCGCGCATGTGGCACGCTCGCGTGCTGCGTTCCCCCTATGCTCATGCGCGGATCAAGAGCATTGACACGACCGATGCCCAGGCGTTGGGCGCGGTCACGCTCACTTTTGCCGATGTGCCTCACCTCAAATACAACGAGCGTATCGTCAGCACCCCGCCTTTTCTCTATCGTGACCGCACCGTGCTTGCCGACAAGGCGCGTCATGTGGGCGAAGCGATTGCTGCGGTTGCCGCACCGACCGAACGGCTGGCTGAAAAAGCTTTGCGCGCCCTTAAGGTGGACTGGGAAATCCTGCCTCATTACACCGACCCCGAGAGCGCACAAGCGACGGGCGCCGAGCCGATCTATGAATCTGTCCTCTTGAATGGTGAGCAAAAGCCGATCGAAAACAACGTGGCGGTGAGCCGCGTCGTCAACGTCGGCGACGTCGAGCAGGGTTTTGCCGATGCCGACCATGTTTTCGAGCGCGAATTTCTCACCAGCCGCATCTATCACGCGCAAATGGAGACCAAGAGCTGCGTCTGTGATCCCGCGCCGGATGGCTCGATCACCGTCTATCCGACGACCCAGTCCATTCACAACGTCCGTCAGCTGCTCGGCGAGATTTTTGAAATCCCGCTGCACAAGGTCAATGTCAAACGCGTTGCCATCGGCGGCACCTTTGGTTCGTCCATCCAGATGAACTCGATCATTCCGATCTGTGTCGCCCTTGCGCTCAAAGCGGGACGTCCCGTCAAACTCGTTTCCACGCGCGAAGAGGACATGTATGACCACACCCGTTATCAGACCCAGCTGAAAGTAAAAATAGGCGTGACGAGCGACGGCAAAATCACCGCCGGACACATTCAGGCGGTCGCCGATATTGGCGGACACAACATTCAGGCGTATCCTCTGCTCTCTGTTCTCGCCGGTTGGAGCGCGTCGCTCTACAAGTTTCCGCACCTGCGTTTTGAGGGGCGCGCCGTCTATACCAACAAAACGCCGGCATGCGCGATGCAGGGTTTCGGCAACCCGCAAGCGACTTTTGCGCTGGAATCGCTCATGGACGAAATCGCGCACGAGCTCGAGATTGACCCGATTGATTTCAAACTCAAAAACTATGTCGGTCTCGGCGGCACATTTTGGGGACAGGGTCCCTCCGTTCAATCCATCATCCGCAGTGACGGGGTCCCGCAGCTGTTGCGCGAAGGCGCGGCAAAAATCGGTTGGCGCGCGCGTCCCAAACCCGGCGCGCAGACGGGACGCTATCGTCACGGCATTGGCATGGCGCGCGGGTTTCACACCAGCGGCGCGGGCGCTCCAAAACCCGGCGAAGTGATTGATTATTCGGGCGCTTTTGTCAAGGTGAACGAGGATGGTTCGGTGGATGTGGTGCATGCCATGATGGACCACGGCGGCGGCACGCTCGAAGCGATTGCCAAGATTGTCGCGGAAGAATTGGGCGTGCCTGTCGAAAAAGTGGGCATCGCGCCTGCGGACACACTGACCACCGTCTATGACGTGGTCACGCATGCCACGCGCGGAGTGTACGCAGGCGGCGGCGCGGCGCTCAAAGCCGCGCGCAACGTCAAACAGCAAATCTTTGAAAATGCCTCGCGCATCCTCGGACTACAAGCCGATTCGTTCGTAATTGAGCCTGATTACGAGCTCATGCAAGGCGTGATCTATTGTCCGAATTTTCCCGAGCGGCGCATCACGCTCGGCGCACTCGCCAAGCAGCTCCAAATGAATTCGTGGGGCACGATGGCAGCCGTCGAGAGTTTGCGTCAGGTCAATTGTCCGCCGGCTTTTGTCACTTATTTTGTTGATGTCACGGTTGACACGGAAACAGGGCAGGTGACGACAAATCGCGCGGTGATGGGCAGCGACTGCGGCACATTGATCAATCCCAACATGGCAATCGGGCAGCTCGAAGGCGGGCTTTCCAAGGGCGTGGGGTATGCGCTCATCGAAGACAACCAATGGGACGCGCAGACGGGGCAGCTGGCGTCCAAGGGCTTTTGGATTGATGGCAAGACTCCCGCCATCAGCGAAGCGCCGACAAACGCCAATATCATCACCCATTTTTCCGACACCTACGAACCGAGCGGACCGTTTGGCGCCAAAGGCATCGGTGAAGCCGCCACAAACCCCTGCGCCGCCGCCTATGCCAACGCGCTCTATAACGCGCTGGGGATTCGCTTTACTGAATTGCCGATTACGCCGGAAAAGATTTTATGCGCGATATACACGGAACAGGAGCGCGAAACCCGCGAAAGGGTGAATGGGGAGAGGGAAGGGGTGGCGGTCATGCAGACAGCGGGGTAACAAATGGACTCGACTGTAATCGCGGCGGTAATAGGGTCTGTAACAGTTATCGCTGCTGCGATTATTGGAATTGTTGCTACACGACGGAAAGCGGATTCACAATGATGCATCAGAGGAAGAAAGGAGCAGGATTTATTTTGAAAGAAGAGTAACAACATGAAACAATCCATCATCCAGCGCGAGTTTTCCGCGCTTCCCCCTGAATTACAAAAACAAGTGCTTGATTACATCGCGTTCTTGAAAACACGCTACGTCAGCACACGCAAGAAAGCAGCAAAGCGGATTCCACTGGAACAAGAACCAGCCCTTGGCATGTGGCGCGATCGCAAAGACATGGAAGACAGCACGGCTTGGGTGAGAAATTTACGACAAAGTGAAGAGAACATGCGTCGTGCCAGAGCAAATCGTAATTGACACCGACATCATTATTGATGCTTTGTACGGTAACGCGCCTGCAATTGATACACTTGCTCAAATTGAAACACGTGCAATTCTGACTATCAGTGTCATTACTGAAATGGAGTTGGTTGTAGGGCTTCGTAACAAGAGCGAGACCATCGCGCTGGATAATTTTCTTGCACGTTTTCAAATCATCCCGCTTGATGAGCAAATCTCAAACAAAGCAGTAGAACTCTTGCGGCGTTTTCGCTTGAGTCATGGTCTCTTGATTCAAGACGCGTTGATCGCAGCCACTGCAAGCTCAATGAACTTTGGATTCGTCACAAAAAATATTCGTGACTTTCGTTTTATTAACGAACTCAGATTATTGCCTTACCCAGATCCATTTACAACACAAGGTGCAGACTCAGAATTGCGGTGACAAACCCAATCACGAACAGCTAATCAAATAAACGCGCCTACATGCGCGCACAATTTCATGTCTGTCAGCACTGGTCAACTTGACACAAGGAGACTCTTAAATGGCTACCAGTTTGCTCAAACGTCGTGAAAATGCGATCGTCGTTTTCACGTGTGGCAAATATTTCAAAAAACGCGACGACGGCTCGGGGTCCACCGGGAACTGGGTCATTGACAAGAAACGCAAGGTCAAGCAGGTCATCATATACAATCGCACCGAGCGCGGTAATGAGGTCTATGTCGCGAAACGAACTGCAGTCACGCCCAGCAAGCACGTAGGACGGTTTGTCATTGAATTGGACAGCATCGAGTATTATGGCTGCACCTATTTCAACTGGACCCAGTTTTCCGGCAGTCGCAATCCGGTGAGATATTGGAATCGAACTCTGGCGCTCGGATCAAACACCCTCCGATGTCTTGGCGGTCCGCGCGCGGGCGGCGAGTCATCGTTCCAACGTTCGTTTTCTTGAGCATCCTCCTTGGACTGGTATTTGGATGCGACGGCAATTCGGTAGAGGACCAAATTCGCAAGACCGTCGTTTCCGGTGACAGACAAGCCACGATAGAGGCGGGTGTCGCGGCAACCCTGCGTGCGCGTTCCTCGCCCACCGTTGATGAGTTGCTACCTGCCGTCCGTGGCACGTTTACCGCAGAGGCGCGCGCTCGCACTGTCGTGGCGATGGTCCAGCAAACCCGGTATGCCGGAGCCACCGCCACGCGCAACGCCATTCCGACACCTACCCGTTGTCCCGGCGTATGTCGAGACCAGGTGACTTGTGCGCCCAAATCGCCGCAGACCGTCGCCGTCAGAGGCGAGACCTGGAAAGCGCAGACCTTTGTGCCAGGTTTCAGCGGTCGCCTCGTCCGGGTCGAGTTAAAGGGCAGCACCCAGAGCAGTCGTCCGGTCCTTGCAATCCGGAACACGGAGCGTAATGTTCCCGGTATCGTTGATCTGGCGAGCGCTCCGATCGCCGCCGATAATACTGCTGATTTCGGCGATGGCGTGCGGCTGGAGGGAGGCGTCTTGTACGCGCTCGTCGTCTCGAATGAGGATGGAACGTACAATTGGGACTATTCGACGAGCCCTCTTTGTTACTCGAATCCTTTGGGGACCCCGTTCACGTCTTGGGACCATGGCGAATCATGGACCAATGACATTGTTGATTTTTATTTTGCGACCTATATGGCGCCATGACCGCCGCGTCCAATATACTCGTCTCGCTCCGCAATGGCGTGGTCCTCGCGATGCTCGCGGCGAGTCCGATGCTTGTCGGGTTTGCGTGGAACGCGGTTTGGGGCAATCCGAATAGTATTTCGACAGCCACAGTGACTGCGTTATGGTTTGCAGGGCTTGCATGCGCGGCTGTGGTGGCGATACTGTCGTTCCTGGTTTTGCGCGAGGGCAAAACGCTCGCCTGGTTCGTGTCATGTCCTCGCTGTGGCAGCAACGTTGCCATCATTTCATTTCGCTGCATGAGGTGCAGACAACGCTTTGAGATGCCTCCTGAAGGCAGGGTCTTTCGCAACATCCTGCTGCTCGGCGTCGGCGTCTTGTATGCGACCTTTGTGCTCGGCGCACTGCTGCTGCATCAAGTTTAGGCGGATTCTGTTCGTTCACGCATCATGCCAAACCCTGAAGAAACTACTCGACAGCTGATTGAGCTTGAATATGCGTGGGCGAATGCCATGCGCGCGCGTGACATAAAAAAACTGGGCGAGATGGTCGAGGACGGTTTTTTTGCCGCGATCGCCGTTCAGGATATGCCCTTACGCGTCACCCGGCGCGAGCATTGGCTGAGCGTGATGCCCGCCTATGAGATTCGAGAGATGGCGCTGGACGATATTCACGTGACAATCTATGGCGAAATTGCCGTCGTCACCTTGTTTTGGACTCAGCGCGCTGTCGTCCAGGGCGGTGAGCGCAGCGGCACATTTTTTATCACCGACATCTGGAGAAAAAGCGACAAGGGCTGGCTCGTCGCCGAGCGTCATTCCAGCCGTCCCGAACCTGCCACCGCAAACCGTCCCGATTAGAACAAATTCCATCTGAGCTGCGGGAAAAGACCTGCGGGGTTTACATGGTCCTATCCCTTGAATCGAGTACGAATCTGCTCCAGTCAAAAATCAGCAATCTTGCCTATGCTTTCCACCAACACACATATTCTCTTTTCCGAATTTGAATACCACGCGCCCACTACAGTCAACGAGGTCGCAGAACTGCTTTCGGAATACGGCGACAGCGCGCGAGTGATGGCGGGTGGGACCGATCTGCTCGTCCAGATGAAAATGGAGCGCCGCCGTCCCGCGCACGTCATTTCTTTGCAGCGCATCAATGAACTCCACACCATCACCCAAAACGGCGCTCTAACGATCGGCGCAGCAACGGCGATTCGCGCGCTCGACCAATACGTTACCCTGAATCACCCGTCTCTGGGCGCTCGTCTCGAATCCCTCTCCGCCGCCTGCAATCTATTCAGCAGCGTTCAAATCATGCACATGGCAACTCTCGGCGGCAATTTGTGTAATGCATCTCCGGCGGCTGATACGGCGCCTGTTTTGCTCACTTGTGATGCGACGGTCACGATCAAATCCAAGACCGCCGAGAAAACCGTCCCACTGGCAGATTTTTTTGTCGGACCCGGCAAGACAATTCTCGGACCCAACGAGTTTGTCACATACATCCAAATTCCCCTGCCCGCGCAGAATACCGGCAGCGCGTTTCGAAAAATCTCGCGCGTCGTCGCCGATATTTCGCAGGTCTGCGCCGCCGTCACTATCGTTCGCGATGGCAATATAGTGCAAGACGCGCGCATTGCGCTTGGGTCGGTCGCCCCCGTCCCATTCTGCGCCGAGCAGGCACGGGCGGCGCTCGTCGGTGAAACTTTTGGACCCGAACTCGCCGAGCATGTGGGCAATCTCGCCGCGCAGGAAATCAAGCCCATCTCGGATGTGCGCGCGACGAGCGCGTACCGACGCAGCGTAGCTTTTGTGATCGTCCGTGACGCCTTGATGCAAGCATGGGATAATTGCGGGTAACTTTATGCAGCCAAAATCTATCACCGTCTATCTGAATCACGAGCCGCGCGAGTGGCGCGTCCATCCTAACGACCTGCTGCTCAATGTGTTGCGCGAGCATGAAGCTCTTACCGGAACCAAATACGGGTGTGGCATTGGCGAGTGTGGCGCCTGCACCGTCCACATTGACGGCGAACCCGTCCTCTCATGCCTGACCCTTGCAATCGCCTGCGAAGACAAGAGCATTCTCACGATCGAGGGGCTTGCGCGCGATGGCAAACTCGACGCTGTTCAGACTGCGTTTCTCGATCACAGCGCGTTTCAATGCGGGTTTTGCACCTCTGACATGATCCTGATGACCCGCGCCCTCTTGAACGAAATCCCCAACCCAACCGAAGAACAGGTGCGTGATTATTTGCGCGGTAACCTCTGTCGTTGTACGGGATACGCGAGCATTGTGCGCGCTGCGCTCGGTGCGGCGACCCAAGAGGCGAACGCTATAGGAGCAGCAGATGCGTGATTTCGACCTCCTTCAACCCAAGACGCTAACTGCCGCGCTCGACGCGCTCGCACCAAACGACCCCGCCACACGTCCGCTCGCGGGCGGCACGGACATGATTGTGGACATTCGCTCGGGGCGCGCGGCGCCCACAGCGCTCGTATCACTGCAAGAGGTTGCCGAATTGCGCGGGATCAAGCGCGAAAACGGGACGCTGCAAATCGGCGCGGCGACGACCCTTGCTGAATTTCTGACCCACCCCGATCTGGCACATCAGGCGCTCTATCAGGCGGCGTATAATTTTGCAAACCCGATGGTCCGCAACCTCGCGACCATTGCGGGCAACATCAACAGCGCGTCACCCGCCGGAGACATGCTCCCGCCTCTGCTTGTGCTCGACGCCCAGATTGAGCTCGTCAGCAAGAGCGGCACGCGCCTCGTCGCACTCGACCAGTTCTTGCTTGGTCCCCGCAAGACGGTCAGACGCGCCGACGAGGTCATTGCCAGCATACGAATTCCTGCGCTCCGTCCCCAGTCTCCCGTCTCGACCGGCTTTTACAAACTTGGGCTCCGTCAGGCGGACGCCATCTCTATCATCAGCGTTGCCGTCCGGCTCGAGCGCGACGGTGACACGATACGTGACGTTCGTATCGCGCTCGGCGCGGTGGCTCCCCGTCCCATTCGGGCGACCGGCGCCGAAGCTGTTTTGCGCGGACAGCCATTTTCCGAAAACGCCTTGAAGGAATCTGCGCGCATCGCCGCGCAAGAGTGCGCTCCCATTGACGATTTGCGCGCGTCAGCAAATTATCGCCGCCGTATGATTCAGGTCTATGTTCGCCGCATGCTCGAACAAACCTGGAACAAGACCTTATGAAAGAGCTTTGCACCGCCATCGAAATTAACGCGGTCCCCGAACGGGTGTGGCAAATCCTCACTGACACGGATAAATTTCCCGATTGGAACCCGTTTATCCGGTCTTGCAAGGGGAAACTTGCACAAGGGGAAACCGTTGAGGTGGTGCTGGGCGAAGGCAAAACCATGACCTTTCGACCGACAATTGTTGAGGTCACACCCAACCGCACTTTACGCTGGCTCGGTAAATTGTTTGTTGGCGGGCTGTTTGATGGCGAGCACATATTCGAGATCGAACCCATGGACGCTCACCGCGTCCGCTTTATTCAACGCGAGAAATTTAGCGGTCTCCTCATTCCGGTATTCAATCTCGAAAGCACCGAACAGGGCTTTAACGCCATGAATCGCGCTCTCAAACAGCGTGCAGAAGCAGTCTGAAGTGTCTTGTCAAACACCGAAATTCACGTATCGAAACTCTACCATGAACCCCAAACTCATCTCTCTCACCATCAACGGCAGCACCCATCAGGTTGCCCTTTCGCCCAACACCACCCTGCTCCACGCCTTGCGTGACCTCGGGCACACTGACGTCAAGAGCGGCTGCGAAAAAGGTGACTGCGGCGCATGCGGTGTCCTGATTGATGGCGTCGTCGTCAATTCCTGCTTGCTCCTTGCGTGGCTGGCAGAAAACAAAGAACTCGTCACGGTTGCGGGGCTGGGTACCCCCGACAAGCCCCACCCTCTCCATAAAGCATTTGTGGACCTGGGCGCCGCGCAGTGCGGATACTGTATTCCCGGCATGATTCTGTCTGCCAAAGCCCTGCTCGACCAACACCCCCAGCCGACCGACGAACAAATCCGAGAGTCGCTCTCCGGCAACCTCTGTCGTTGTACCGGCTATGTCCGCATCTTTGAAGCGGTCCGTGTAGCCGCCCAAGAGCTCGGCTCGACTCTGCCTGAATAGAACTGCTCTATCTCAATCTCTAATCTGCATCAGCGCTCGAACCGCAAATCCCATGATCCACCTCGACCAACCCAACATCGCCGACCTGCCTGCACTCAGGCACATCGGCAAACCGCTGCCCCGCATTGACGCGATGGGCAAAGTCACCGGCGCGACCAAATACGCGGGCGATTACACAATGCCCAATATGCTCCATGCCCGCGTCCTGCGAAGCAAATATCCTTCCGCCAAAATCCAGAGTGTCAACGCTGCGCGGGCGCGCGCGCTGCCGGGAGTTGTAGCCGTCCTGACCGCCGACGACCTTCCCGGATCGCAGGTCGCGACGGACATTCCCGGTGTTACCGGCACCGCGAAACGCGCGGGCACGGACGCGCCGGTGCTTGCGAGCGATCGCGTTCGTTTCATGGGTGAAGCGATCGCCATCGTCGCGGCGGAAACGCCGGAGATTGCCCAACAAGCTCTGGACTTGATCGAGGTCGAGTATGAGCCGCTGCCCGCGGTCTATACCCCGGAAGAGGCGATGCAGCCCGGCGCGCCGATTGTCACCGAGCCGGACAACATTGTCGCGCGCTGGCGCATTGTCAAGGGGGACGCCGAGAGTGCCATGAAATCGGCGGACGTGATCGTCGAGCGCACTTATCGGACCCAGTTTATTGACCACGCCTATCTCGAGCCCGAAGCGGGTATCGCGTGGGTGGACGAAAATGGTGTCCTCACGATTCGCGTCAGCACACAGGTCGTCGAACACTTTCGCAGCATCGCCGCCGCGCTGCAATTGCCGCAAAATAAAGTCCACATCATGGGCGCGATGGTCGGCGGTGGCTTTGGCGGCAAAGAGGACATTACCGTCGAGCTTTTTATTGGTCTTGCTGCGCTCAAGACACACCGCCCCGTCAAGATGGTGTACTCGCGCGAAGAGTCCATCCTCGCCCACTGCAAACGGCATCCTTTTACAATCACCCATAAAACGGGTGTCACGCGCAATGGTCGCCTGCTCGCCTCACAGGTGAGCGTCATGGCAGACTCGGGCGCATATGTATATCTTTCGCCCTATGTTTTGTTGTATGCATCCGCCGCCGCCGTCGGTCCCTACAAGGTCAATCATGTGAGTGTAGACGCTTTTGCGGTTGCCACCAACAACACTTTTACTTCGGCATTTCGGGGATTTGGCGCGGCGCAAGCGTGTGTGGCATACGAGCAACACATGGACGAAATCGCGCGCGCGCTCGACATGGACCCGCGCGAACTACGCCGTCTCAATTACGTGCAGGCGGGCGACACTACTCCGAATGGACAGGCGATTCGCGGCGCGGTCTGGTTGGACGAGTGCGCCAAGCGCGCGTGGGATGCGCTCGGCGAAATGTCCGAACCGTCGTCGCCGCACATTCGCATCGGGCGCGGTCTGGCGTCATACATGCAGAGCTATGGACGCATCACCTGGTTTCACGACACATCCCAGGCATGGGTGGGGCTTGAAATGGACGGCAGCGCGGTCATTCGCTGCGGCGTCCCTGACATCGGCGGCGGACAAATGAACACGCTTGCCCAGATCACTGCCGAAGTGCTGGGCGTCCCGATGGACCGCATCACCGTGTATAGCACCGATTCGGCGCTCACCCCGCTCGCAGGCACCACCACAGCTACGCGGCAGATGTATATGTCCGGCAATGCGACCTACCAGGCGGCGATGGCTGTCCGCAAAACGCTGGGTGATCGCGCGTCGCAGCATCTTGAATGTGAGCCGGACGAGGTGGATTTTGCCGACAGCACGGTGTTTGTGAAAAATGACCCCTCGCAAAACATTTCGCTCACCGCGCTGATTGCCATGTGCGCGGCAGAAGGACTGCCGCGCGCGAACCTGTCATTGTTCAAGGCGCCGTTCACCGATAAACTCGATCCCGAAACGGGGCAGGGCGATCTGTTTCCCGATTACACGTTTGGCGCGCACGCGGTCGAGGTTTCCGTGGATATGGAAACGGGCGAGGTGCGTGTGCTCAAGAGTGTGGGCTGTCATGATATTGGGCGCGCGATCAATTCCGCCGCCGCGGCGGGTCAAATCGAGGGCGGCGCGGCAATGGGTCTGGGTTATGCGTTGACCGAGGATGTGCAAATCGTCAACGGCGTCACTATCACACCTTCGTTTGCCGAATATCTCTTGCCGACCGCGAGCGATATTCCCGAAACCAGGACCATTATTCTGGAATCGGGCACCGGACTGGGTCCTTTTGGCGCAAAAGGGATTGGGGAACCTTGCTTTACACCCGTCGCCCCGGCGATTGCGAACGCCGTCGCCAAAGCTATTGGTTCGCGCGTTCACCAACTTCCGCTGACGCCGGAGCGGGTGCTGGAGGCAATAGACCAGAGCACGCATGTTTAGATTTTCGAGCGCCAAGACAGAACATGAAATTCGGACAAGCGACGGGCGTTGACAAACCCATTTCGCGCCTGGTGCAAGGGACTGTAATGCTCAGTCCCAAAAAGCTCGATTATTCGCTGCGGCTGTTGGACGATGTGTTTGCGGCGGGCGGCAACACCTTTGATGCGGCGCACAATTATGGCAACGGCGAGTCTGAGCGCGCGCTGGGAGAATGGCTTGAGACGCGCGGGGTCCGCGACCATGTCGTGATTCTCACCAAGGGCGGGCATCCCTCGGTGGACCGGCGGCGCGTCACGCCGTATGACATCACTGCCGACCTGTTTGATTCGCTCGCGCGACTGAGGAGCGACTATATTGATCTGTATGTCCTGCATCGCGATGATCCGAACGTTCCTGTTGGGCCCATCGTCGAAATTCTGAATGAGCATCATCGCGCGGGACGGATTGGCGCGTTCGGCGGCTCGAACTGGAGTGTGGAGCGGATCGCGCAGGCAAATGAATATGCGCGCGCCCAAGGTCTTGTGCCCTTTGCCGTGAGCAGTCCCCACTTTAGTCTTGCCGAGCAGGGACAGCCGCCGTGGGCGGGCTGTGTGAGTATCAGCGGTCCCCAAAACGCCGCCGCGCGCGCATGGTATCAAGAGACGCAGATGCCCGTGTTTGTCTGGTCATCGCTCGCCAACGGTTTCTTTGCGGGAAAATCCGATCACAAGGATAGAGAGGCGTTTGCGCAGACCCTGGAAGAGTCGTCCGTGCAGGCATATGTTAGCGATGCAAATTTCGAGCGGCTCGACCGCGCGTCAGAGCTTGCGCGCGAAAAAGGATTGACCCTCCCCCAGATCGCAATGGCGTATGTGCTCGGACAGCCGCTCAACCTGTTTGCGCTCGTGGGCTGTCGCAGCGGCGAGGAATTCAAGGCAAATATGATCGCCCTTGAGACGAATCTGACCGACGACGAAATGGCATGGCTCGATTTGCGGCGCGACAGCCGCTGATGATCTCGGAGCGGGCAAACTTGCCGCCTCTTGTCCGACTCGCCTTGACTCTTGACGGCTTGAAACATCAAGCCCGCTTGCGCGGGCTTGTTTGCTTGCTCTTGTCTTGGTTTGCCAAATCAGAAATCAAGAAACCCAAATCACACTCACCCCAACGCTTCCCACCCTGCTTCCTCTACGGCGGAAAAAATGTCGGTCTGCGATATCATGCCGACCATCACGCCATCCTGGTCCAGCACGGGCAGATGGCGGATGCCCAACGAATGCATTCGCTCGGCGCATTGTTGAAGCGTCCAGGTGGATTGTGCTGTATGCACCGGCTGAGTCATGATTTCCGCAACCGTCGTTTTGCCGGGATCGCGCCCTGCCGCCACGATCTTGTCGCGGATATCGGTGGTCGTCACAATGCCGTACGAAACCTTGCCGTCTTTGGTAGAATCTACAATCAGACTGTGAATGTTTCGGCGCCGCATCAAGGTCATCGCTTGCGTGACCAGAGTCGCGTCGTCAATGACAATGATCGGTCGCGCCATCCAATCGCGGACAACATAACTCATGTTGTTTTCTCCCTGTAGGACAAATTTGGTTATCTGTCCCCACCTGTCTTTCGTCTTTTGATCTCTCGCGATATAACGCAATGCGTTATGAGCGTATCATACCACAACAAGCAAGCCAGAAACAACCATGCCAGACAAACCCTTTGATATTCTGATCCGGAATGGCGTCGTCGTCACAGACGGCAAAATCGTGCGCGCGGACGTGGGCATTCGCGGTGAAAAAATCGCCGCCGTTATCACGCCGGAGGATGCGGATTTTGCGCAGTCAATCACTCCCGCGACCCGGAGGATTGACGCTGCGGGTAAATACATTTTCCCCGGCATTATTGACGCGCACGTGCACCCGATTTATCTCGACGACAAATACGACACGTCCGTCACCGCGGCGTTTGGTGGTGTCACCACCATGATTCATTATGCCTATGTCCGTCCGGGACAAGCGCTGCTGCCCACGCTCAAAGCATTTATTGACGATGGGAGCAAAAACTCGGTTTTGGATTTTGGCGTGCACGCCGGACTGTTTGACGTCGCCAATCAGATTGGGGACGTGTCTGCCGCGTTTGGACTGGGCGTCACATCGTTCAAGGTATTCATGACCTATGCCAAACTCAAATGGATGACCGACGATTATTGGATGACGGCGCTCATGGATGTCGTCGGGCAGGCGCGCGGTCTGGTGAGCGTTCACTGCGAAAACGGTCTGGCGACGGATTACCTGGAAGACAAATATAATCGCGCCGAACTTGATTCCAAAAAAATGTTTACCGCCATGCGCCCCGCGCTCCTCGAAGCTGAAGCTACCAATCGCGCCATTTCGATCGCGCGCGTCATGGATTGTGCCGTCTATATCGTCCACAACAGCGCGGCCGAAAATCTGGAACCACTCCGACGCGCCAAACAGAACGGGTGGCGCGTCATCGGCGAGACCTGTCCCCATTATCTCGTCTTGACGGATGAAACCACCCAGCGACTCGGCTCGGTCGCCAAAATCGGTCCCCCGCTCCGCTCCGCGCATGATAATGCCGCCATGTGGCAAGGGCTTGCCGAGGGCGTCATCACCACCATCGGCAGTGACCACGCGCCCAAAGAAAAACTGCCCGACTTTTTCGAGTCGCAGTATGGCGCTCCGCATATCGAAACTATGCTGCCGGTGTGTTACCATTACGGCGTCAACATGAAACGCGTCTCGCTTGCCACATTAGTCGCCGCCATGAGCGAAACCCCTGCCAGGATTTTTGGACTGTATCCGCGCAAAGGAACGATTCAAGCCGATGCTGATGCAGACCTTGTGATATTTGACCCGAACCGCACCTGGACCATTTCTCGAGACAATCAACATTCCAAGGCGGGTTTTACACTTTACGAAGGTCAAACGGTAAAGGGGGGGGTTGATCTGACCATGCAGCGCGGGCGGGTCCTTGTCGAAAACAACACCCTCGTCAACCCCGAACGCGGCGCGCGTTTTCTTGCGACCGACACCTCACATCTATACAAATGACACCCTCCCCCGCGTGCCTCGCTCGACAAATCGAGCAGCTCTCTGAGATCGGACGCACCGTGCAGGGCGGCGTCTCGCGGCTCGCCTTTACGCGTGAGGATATGGCCGGCAGGGCGTTACTGCGCGGATGGATGCAAGAGGCAGGGCTGGAACCAGAGCGCGATCCGGTCGGCAATCTGATCGGCACGCTCCCCGGAAACAGACCCGGCGCGCCGACTCTTGCCTGCGGCTCGCATATTGACACTGTTGTAAATGCAGGCAAATACGATGGCATTGTTGGGATGCTTGCCGCGGTGGAATGTGCGCGCGTGCTGCACAAACAAGGCGGTCTGAACTGTACGCTCAAGGTCATTAATTTCGTCATGGAAGAGTCCTCGCGGTTTGGCGCGGGCTATGGGTTTGGCAGTCGCGTTATGGCGGGCTTGCCGATTTCAAAGCAAGAGCTTTTTGCGCGTGACCGTTCCAAGGTCCTCCTGGCGCGCGCCGTTCAGGAACTCGAGGGATGGGAAACCAACAGCCGCATCGCCACCGAGCGCACCGCCTTGCGCGAGACAGAAAAAGACATTGAAAATTCGCGTTTCGACTGGTCGTCCGTGCGCGCGTTTGTCGAGCTGCACATCGAACAGGGTCCGGTGCTCGAAAGGGCAGGCAAGCCCATCGGCATTGTGACTGCGGTCGCCGCGCCCACACGATTGCATCTCGAGATTGCGGGCGAATCCAATCATTCGGGCACAACGCCCATGGATTTGCGGCATGACGCACTCGCCGCCGCCGCGGAAATGATACTCGCTGTCGAAACGCTTGCCGCGCAGTCTGATACGCGCAAGGTCGTTGCCACCGTGGGGGTCATTCAGAACGAGCCGAATGTCATGAACGTGATCCCTGGGCGCGTCGAGTTGCGCGTGGACATTCGCAGCGCGGACGCGGCTGCCAAACGCGTCTATACAGAAACGATAACGGAAAGCATCCGCGCCATTGCCGCGCGGCGCGCCGTCGGCATCGAGCTCACCACATTGACGGATGAAACTCCCGTCACTTTTTCCGACACGGTGATCGGAGCGATCGAGCGCGCCTGTGTCGCGCGGGGGATTGACGCGCTCTATCTCCCCAGCGGGGCAGGTCACGACGCCGCGCACATTGCGCGTGTGGCGCCGACCGGCATGTTGTTTATTCCCAGTCGCGGCGGCATCAGCCACGACCCGCGCGAGTTCTCGTCAAGCGACGAAATTGGCTGCGGGGCTGAGGTCCTGGTCAAGAGTCTTGTCGAATTGGACAAACTGTCCGATTGATACCATTTATTCTTGTTTTTGTTTTCGGAGCGATCTATGCGAATCCTCACGCGCGCAGATGTTGAACGGTCAATCTCGATGCGGGACGCCATTCAAGTCATGAAAGAGGCGTTTGCCCAGCTGTCTGCCAACGAGACCATTGTTCCGCTGCGTCTGAATATCCCGATCGAAAAACACAACGGCATCACACTCTATATGCCTGCGTATTTGCAAAAGAGCGAGGCGCTCGCGGTCAAGATCGTCGGGGTGCATTACGACAATCCCAAGCGCGGTCTGCCGCTGATTCACGCGGTCGTCATCGCGCTGGATGCGGCAACGGGACGCCCGCTCGCGCTCATCGAGGGCAGCTCGCTCACCGCGCTTCGCACCGCCGCCGGAGCGGGCGCCGCGACCGATTTTCTCGCCCGTCCCGACGCGCGTGTGGGCGTCGTCCTGGGCGCGGGTGTACAGGGACGCACTGCGATTCAAGCGATCTCTGCGGCGCGTCCGCTCGAAACCATATATCTGTTCAGCCGCACCCAGTCCAAGGCGGAAACGCTCGCACGAGAATTGCGCGGCACGGGAGATGTTCCTTTTGATATTCGCGTCCTCGCAAGCACGCCCGAAAATATTGCAGGAGCGGTTCGACAAGCTGATATTATTTACTGCGCCACCACGTCAGCTACGCCGCTCTTTGACGGCAACGATGTAAAACCCGGCGCGCACGTCAACGCGGTCGGGACCTTTGCCCACGACCGTCGTGAGGTGGATTCGGACTTTATCAAGCGCTGTGCCAAGATCGTCGTGGATGCGTACAGCGGCGCATTGGCGGAAGCGGGCGACCTGCTGATCCCGATGGAGCAGGGCATCATTTCAGAATCTGACATTTACGCAGAGCTCGGCGAAATCAGCGGTGGCGCGAAATCGGGGCGCACCACGGCAGCCGAAATCACCTTTTTCAAGTCCGTCGGCAACGCCGTCCAGGATGCCGCCATCGCTCAAGCGATCCTCAGCCGGGCGGAAGCGCAGAATCTCGGCGCGGACGTCGAGCTGGGATGAGCAGGAACCCGGAATTCAATGACCAACGCTGCACCGCGCGCCAACATCGAGCATAAAACAGCAGACGCCACCCCGCGCGCCGGCTATGCGTTTATTCTCGCCGCGGCGTGCATGTGGGGGACCATTGGCATTTTCTTTGCCATCCTCCACTTTGATTTTGGCATGTCGGCGCTCTCGATCGGTTTTTTGCGCGCCGCGATTGCAACCCTCATCCTCGTCGTCGGGCTGCTGTTTTACAAACGGGACGCGCTGAGACTCCCGCGCCATCTCATTCGTCTTTATGTCCTTTTTGGTTTTTTCGGCGTCGCGTTTTTCTATGTGCTCAACGCCGAAGCGGTGATTCTCACCAATGTCGCGACCGCTTCGGTGTTGTTGTATACAGCGCCCGTCTATGTCACGTTATTTGCGTGGCGTTTGTGGGGCGAGCCGCTCACCGCGCGCAAGATCGGCGCGGTCATTGCCGCGTTTATTGGCTGTGCTCTCGTCGCGCGCGCATATGACCCGGGCACATTACAATTGAACGGCATCGGGGTGCTGGTCGCGGCGGCGTCGGGTTTCACATACGCGCTGTTTACGATTTTTTCGAAATATCTCTCTACGCGCGCTTCCCCCTGGACGACCGTCACATACTCGCTCATCTTTGGAACGCTGTTCTTGCTGCCGCTTCAATTTGTAGATATTCCAGGTTTTGGCGCGTTGGGGACCGAGGCGCTCTATCGCGAGCCAGCCGCCTGGCTCGCGCTGCTGGGGTTGTGTTTGGGTCCGACGTTGGGGTCTTATGCTCTATATAACGCGGGGCTTGTGACAGTGCCCGCCGGGGTGGCGAGCGTAATTGCGACCATCGAACCGATTGTTGCAGGGATTGCCGGGTTTATTGTATTTGGCCAAGTCCTTGAACCTCTGCAAATCGTCGGCGCGGTGATTATTATTTGTGCGGCGCTCTCTTTGACGCTGTGGAATTAGCGCTGCCTCAGCCAAGTCGTCGCACCATCAACACTCCGACGAGTCCGGCAACAATCACAAATTCCAGAATGGTGCGCCAATTCAATTTGCCAAACAGATATTGTTGGGCAAGACCCGTGAGAGAATAAAAAATCAACAAGAGCACGACCGCGCCGACAAACGAGTCGAGATTCCAATAGTTTATTGCCCAGATGGACTCGGCAAGACCCACCCCGACGACGGCGGCATAGATCCACGTGCGTCGCACATCCGATTCGCTCGCGCGCAGCAGTTCCAATGCGAGCAGCGCGGTCACAACCAAAGTGAGCGAACCCGACTGCAGACTGCGCAGCTTGAAGGAATAGATCGCTTGAAAGAGACCCAACGCGGCGAGATAGACCGCCAGATTCAAACCGAGCCGCGCAAACGCATACGCCGGGTCCTGCAAGTCCACCGTCAGATACTCGCCCAGCACGACGAGCGTGAGCAAAACGCCAGACCCGATGATGGTGAGGAACGCAATTTGCGCCGAGTCGCGCAAGAGCGGCAGGGTGAGCGCCGTGCCCGTCACGATAATGCATGGCAGAATCCAGAGAATCGCGGTATAAGGAGTCTCGGAAAGGTGCACGCGGGGATGCGCCCGCATGATTGATTCCACGCCCGCGGCGGTCATGACGCTCAAGAGACCCGCAAAGAGCCAGGGTCCCGAAAGCACAATCGAGGCATCGGTCCCGAGAAATCCAAGCTGAACGAGTCGTTCGGGAAGCACGAGCAGGAGCGAGAGTGTCAGCCCCAACACGTTCATCCCGACGAGCAGACTCAGTTGTTCGAGCGGCAGGCGCCGACCGGCGCGTTTGTCCGAAGAAAGCATAAAATCATCATACAATAAAAAGCAGAAAAAAATAAACGCACTTGCCCGGCACCTCAATACATGCTCTCGCTACTTGTTGCGCTCATCGGTCTGGCGGTCGGCATCTTGATCAATCGCGCGGCAGACAACCTGCCGCCGCCTCTGCGCCGTTCGTTTTTCGAGACGCCCCGCTGCCCCTATTGCGACTCGCGGCGCAGCCCACTCGAACAATGCGGCATCGCGAGTTTTGTTTTGCGTCGCGACAAATGTCACCAATGCAGTGCGCCCCTGCGCTTGCGCGCGCCCATTGTCGAAATTGCCACTGCCGCGCTCTTTGCCTATCTCGCCGCCCGCTATCCGATGGGTCTCTTGCTCGCTGCCCTCTGCCTCTTTACGGCGATCCTGCTGCTCATCGCGGTGATTGATATAGAGCACAAACTGATTCTCAACGTCGTCGTCCTGCCCGCGACCGCGCTCGCGCTCCTGTTCAGCCCGATTTTGCTCGCTCCGAATAGAGTCGCGCTCGACAGTTTGAATCTGCGTCTCATCCTGGTTTCACTTTTGGGCGCGGCAATTGGGTATAGCTTGACGTATGGGATTTATCTCTTGGGGATATTGTTTCTCCGCTGGCTCAATCGCAACCGGACCAACAAAATCAACACCGTCGCGTTTGGGATGGGAGATGTGAAACTGGCGGGCTTGCTGGGGGCGCTGGTCGGCGTCCCTGCGGTCTTGTATGTCTTGATCTATGCCATTTTATTGGGCGGGGCCGGCGCGCTCGCTGCGATTCTCTTGCAAGTTGTGCGCCGTCGCGGCTATTCGGCTTTTATGGCGATTCCGTACGGTCCCTATCTTGTTGTTGCGGGCTGGGCATTCGTGGTCTTGCGTCCACTCCCGTAAGCTAGCGGCGCGCTCGCGCACTATATGTTCTTGACGCGCAAAATTATCGGTCGCTCCCGTGTAATGTGTGATAAAATATCACCCGAATACATGTTCTATTGGAATTGAAAAATGACTATTGCTACTGAAACTCCACAAACCAAGACCTTTTGTGTCAATCATCCCGAAACCGAGACCTATCTGAAATGCAATCGCTGCGGTCGCCCGGTGTGCATCAAGTGTGTCCAACGCACCCCCGTCGGTTATCGCTGTAAGGAATGTCTCGGAGAACAGCGCCAGGGGTATTACACCGCGACGTCGCTGGATTATGGCGTCGCCGCAGTCATCGCATTCATTCTGGGCGGAGTCGGCGGGTTCATTATCTCGCTGATTGGCTTTTGGCTGGTGGCGATTTTTGCCGGACCGTTTGCCGGAGCGGTCATCTCGGAAGTCATTCGCCGTCTCATCTCGAAACGGCGCGGGCGCTATCTCGCTCTCGTTGCGGCGGGGGCGGTTGTGCTTGGTGCGCTCGCCGCGCTGTCGGTCCCTGTCCTTCCCTTGCTCCTGGCAGGACGGTTCGACATTCTCGCCCGTGTGTTTATCAATATTGGTTTTTGGATCTATGCGGCGCTGGCTGCCAGCACCGTCTATGCGCGTCTTCGCAGCTGATGTCAGGTCGAGACGCAGGTCGAGATGCAGGTAGAGAAGACGCAGATCGAGACGCAGGTATTGAAGACGCAGGTCGAGACGCAGGTATAGGAGACGCAAAATATTGCGTCTCTACGGGGACCGGGCATGCTCGCCGAAATCACTATTTCTAATCTCGCCATCATTGATGAATTGAAATTGAAATTCGACCCGGGCTTTAACGTGCTCACCGGGGAAACGGGCGCGGGCAAATCAATCATCCTCGATGCCCTGGGGTTGTTGCTGGGCGGGCGCGCGCAGAGCGAATTGATTCGCGCGGGCGCGGATGAAACGCGTGTGGAAGGCATCTTTGTTCTGAACAGCATCGCCAAAGAGCTGCTGGGCGCGCTGTTGGAAGAGAATGGTATCACGCTCGAAGATGATTCGCTCATCCTTGCGCGCGAGCTGCATCGCGCGGGACGCGCCACCGGGCGCGTGAATGGGCGCGCGGTGACGGGGACGGTGCTTTCCCAGATCGGCGACAAACTGGTGGACATTCACGGACAGAGCGAACATCTATCGCTGCTGCGTCCGAAAGAGCACGTTGACTTGCTGGACCGCTACGGGAACTTGTGGGAGGAACGCGCCCAGGTAGCGCGACATGTGCGCCAGCTGCGCAAAGTGCGCCAAGAGCTGCGCGAGCTGCAAAAAGATGCGCGCGAGACCGCGCGCAAGATTGACCGTCTTGAATTCATCCTGCAAGAAATCAATGACGCCAAGCTAAAGTTGGGGGAGGAACAAGAGCTCAAGACCGAACGCGATCTGCTCGCCCACGCCGAATCGCGCGCCACGCTCTCGGATGAGGCATACAACGCGCTGTATGGCAGCGGCGAGGACGAAGAGGGCGCGCTCGATTTGCTCAATCAGGCGATTCAGGCGGTACGCGGGCTGGAAAAATACGACCCCGAAATCAAGACCACGCTCGAGCAAGCCGAGAATACCGTCGCCTTGATGGATGATCTTGCCCGCACGCTTCGAGATTACCGAGACAGGATCGAATTTAATCCAAAACGTCTCGAACAGATCGAAGACCGGCTCGACCTGCTCTTTCGGCTTAAACGCAAATACGGCGAAACCATCGAACAGATCATCGAGTTTGGCAAGACCTCGCAAGCGGAACTGGACGTCGTCTCGAACGCCGAAGAACGCATCAAGGAGCTACAAGAATCCGAAGCCCGGCTTGTGGGCGAAGCGGGCGCGCTCGCCGAAAAACTTTCTGCCGCGCGTCATTCAGCGGCGGATACGCTCGCGCGCGAAATCGAGGCGCAGCTGCAGGATTTGGGGATGCAAAAAGCCCGGTTCGGCGTCGCGCTCAATCGCGTCGAGGACCCCCACGGGCTAAGCGTTGGTGACAAACGGTATTCTTTTGAAAGCAGCGGCATTGACAAGGTGGAATTTCTTGTTTCGCCCAATCCGGGCGAACCGCTCAAACCACTCGCCAAAATCGCGTCGGGCGGTGAAACGTCGCGCATGATGCTCGCCCTCAAAGCGGTGCTGGGCGCGGCAGACCGCACGCCGACGCTCATTTTTGATGAAATAGACCAGGGCATTGGCGGACGTATTGGCGGTGTGGTTGGGAAAAAATTGTGGGGTCTTGGCGTTTCCAAAAACGGTTCGGGACAGAATGCCCATCAGGTCATTTGCATCACTCACCTGCCGCAAATCGCCTCGTATGGTGACGCCCATTTCCATATCCGCAAAGTTATCGTTGGCGACCGCACCACGACCCAAGCAGAAATTCTGCGAGACAAAAAACGCATCGAAGAACTCGCCGGGATGCTTGGTTCCGTCACCGACAGCACCCGCGCCAGCGCCAGAGAAATGCTGCGCGACGTTGCCAGAGAAAAGACCGGCGCATAGCTCTCCCCGCTTTTACGCTTTTTCTCCAATCACCGTCACAATCACCCTAGCCGCGCCCGCGCGCAAGACCGCCGCCCGGACAACGTTCGCCTCGTCCGCCTCGACGAAAAAGAGCACATTCCCCCCGCGTCCTCCGCCCGAAAGCTTGGCGCCGCTCGCGCCTGCCCTCGAACCCGCCGCGATCAAGCGTTCGATCTCGTCGGATGAAACGCCCAGCGCGCGCAGTGCTTGATGATTGCGCCGCATCAATTCACCCAGCTGCGCGTTCTCGCCGTGCGCCAGCGCGTCCTGCGCCTCTGACACAATCGCTCCAATCGCATCAAAAACCCTTTCATAACGCTCAGGGTCCCGCTCCCAACCTTGACGCACGTCACCCACCGTCACTTTGGTGGGACTCGCGATCCCGGTATCCGCAATCAGGAGCGTGAACGGGCGCGCGATATGAATGGGTAGAATCTCATGCTCGCCGATTGGACGCCGCACAAAGCGAATGGCTTGCTCGTAGGCAATCACCGTATTATCAATCCCACTGGGCGTGCCGTGATACAGTTTTTCTGTCTCGAATACAAGCGTCGAAATTTCATCGGGCGTCAGCGAGCTGTTGAAATAGCTTGCCAATGCCCGCACAATGGCAGTCGAGATGGCGGCGCCGCTGCCGAAACCGCTCGCGAGCGGAATTTCGGAAGAAACCTCCAGCTCCAGGTTGTCGCTCTTGCCGAGTTTGTCCAGTGTCAACCGGGTGATGGCTGCCAGCGCGTCATCGCGCGCTGTGTCCCCGACCAAAATCTCGCGCCCCAAATCGCGCGCGCGAATGACAATGCCTTGACCGGTCCGCGCCTTGACGGTCACGCTCGCCCGTAGCTCTGAAAAGGGAACGGCAAGCGCGGGTCGTCCATAGACAACCGCATGCTCGCCAAACAGAATAATCTTGCCGCACGCCGTGCCAACGCTCATGGTCTTGATACTGTAGTAGAATAAATGGCGATTTGCAAATAATCCTCGAATCATTTTCAAACGACAGCAAGATGGGTTCGGCGTGAGATGCTTGCTCGGCAAGCATGGTGCGCTCTGTTCAAGCGCATCGCGCCGCTCATCCTGTTGGCGTTTCCGAGACAAACATCGAGGAGAAAGGGTCCATGAGTCAAACCTTTACTGATATCCTGTTGCTGACTATGGCGGCGCTCCTCATAGGCGCGAATGCTTTTTTTGTCGCCGCCGAATTTGCGCTCGTCAGCGTACGCAAAACCCGAATCGAAGAACTCGTCACCCAGGGCAATCTTACCGCGAAAACGGTGCGTCACGTCATCCACGACCCTGACCGGTTCATTGCCGCCACGCAATTGGGCATTACGATTGCCTCGTTGGCTCTCGGCTGGATTGGCGAACCCGCCATTGCCCATCTCATCGAGCCGCTGTTTGGTTTCGCGCCCGAATCCTTTATCTCACACACGACCGCCGCCGTCATCTCGACCATTATCGCTTTTTCAATCATCACCTTTCTCCACGTTGTGATTGGGGAGCTCGCGCCCAAATCCATCGCGCTTGGGTATCCCGAACAGACCTCGCTCGTCGTCGCGTCGCCGATGATTATTTTTGAAAACATTTTTCGGCCCGCGATCTGGGCGTTGAACGGGACAGGCAACTGGCTTTTGCGGAGAGTCGGGTTGAATCGCCCCGCGGGGCATCAACTCGTTCACTCGGTCGAAGAATTAAAGATGCTCGTCAGCGCCAGCACCGAAAGCGGAGAATTGAAACCGGTCGAACGCGAGTTTGCCCAGAATGCATTCGAGTTTGCCGATACCCAGGTTGGCGAAGTGATGATTCCGCGCACCGCCATTCGCGCCGTCGAGGACACGGCTTCGATTCGGGATTTTCTTGACCTGTTTACCCAGGTGAGCCACAGCCGTTTTCCCGTTTATTCCGGCTCGCTCGACAATATCGTCGGCTTTGTCTGGGTCAAGGATGTGCTTCGCGGACTGGCAAAGACTCCAAACGACAGCACAGGACCGATCAAGCCCATCATGCGCACGCCGCTCTATGTGCCTGCGACCAAGGTGATCGGTCAATTGTTTGGTGAAATGCAGCGCGCCAAAGCGCAAATGGCGATCGTGCTCGACGAATACGGCGGCACGGCGGGGATGGTGACTATCGAGGAATTGATCGAAGAAATAGTCGGCAGTGTGAGCGACGAGCTCGCGGTCACGACGCCACAGTTGCGGCGGCTCAGCGAGGGACAATTCGAAGCCAACGCCGCGCTCGGCGTGGACGAAGCCAATATGCAGCTTGGCATCCAACTGCCCGAATCGGATGATTATGAGACGCTGGCGGGACTGATTTTGACCCGGATGGGGCGGGTGCCCAAAGAAGGGGACTCGGTGCGCCTGGAGAATATCAAGCTCACCGTTTCCAAGATGCAAGGACCCCGGATTGTTCAGGTTCTGCTCAACAAGAACGAGCAGAAATCCAAACCGTAGAGAGACGCAAGATAATGCGTTTCTACCTACGGCAAAGAGAGACGCAATCGAGAGACGCAATCGAGACGCAATCGAGAGACGCAATCGAGAGACCCAATCGAGACGCAAGATATTGCGTCTCTACGTGCGCTGGCGATTCACCAACCAGGTGTGGGGGGCGGCGCGGAAACGACCCCAATCTTTCCACGCCGCGGGCAGACTCGTCATTAGAATCGCCATCGTCTCTAGCTCCAGCATGTCTGCGTCACGGAAACCGGAAATCTCTTCATCGGGATCGGTTGGGCTTGGCTCGCCGGTGTATTTTTCGGTCTGAAAAACAAATGACGGATAGACCAGCTTTTGGTCCGGCAGCCAAAACACATTGTCCAACACGCCCAGCAGCTCTAGTTTCTTTGGTTTGAACCCGATTTCTTCGAACCCCTCGCGTTGTGCCGCATCCAGCGCCGTCTCACGGGGATGAATCCCGCCTGTCGGCAAACGAAACACGCTGTCGGGATAGTGAGGTTTTGTGTGAAGCAAAACACGCCCCTTGCCGCGCGGCACCACCAGTATGATTTCGCCGCGTCGCTTGGTCAGTTTTTGCACCCACGCGCCAAAGTGCGGGGAAATGGAGCGAAACTCAAAAGAGACTCGTTCGAATTCTCCAAAGCGTCGGCGCAGCTTGTCAAGTTCTCGCTTGTTTGTCATCGGGTTTCCGGCTTAAGGTTTTGCCAAAGGTCTCGAGATTCACCTTTGCCGTGAGGTCATAGGTGAGCGGTGTCACCGAAACCACACGGTCCACATGCAGCGCGTAAATATCCGAGTCGCGTTCGAGCGTCTCGGCATCTATCACCACATCATAACCCACAAATTTGCCGTTCGCGACCAGAGAACGAAAGTACGCCTGGTGCGATGCGCGCGTCACACGCCAGTCTGTCTCTCTTGTCGCATTACTCGGCACGTTGATATTTACCACCGGCGCGTTTTCAGACGAGGCGCGCGCAAGGATCCGTTCCGCGAACCAGCGCGTCCAATGCGCCGCGGTTGTGAAATCAATCATGTCGCTGTGGCTTGTGTGAAACTCTTTGGCGGTTTCCAGCGAAACCGCGATCGCAGGCACGCCCGTCGCCGCCGCCTCCAGCGCCGCGCCCACCGTGCCGCTGATCGTAAGCCCGCTGCCGAGATTTTCGCCGTAATTGATGCCGCTCACGACCAGCGCGGGCGGGCGCGGCACCGCCAGCATCAGCCCGTAGCGCACCGAGACCGCGGGCGAGGAATCAACGGCAAACGCTCGAATTTGCTGGCGTCCGATTTTGAGGATGGATTTTTGTGCGGGGCGCCGATTCCAATAAAACGCCCGACCGGAGGAGGATTGTTGTTGGCGTGGGGCACAGACGATCAATTCACCCAGCCCGCGCAGCGCCCGCGCCGCCGCCAGGAGACCCGGCGACTTGACGCCGTCGTCATTTGTCAACACGATTAAGGGTCGAGGCATAATTTCAACGTGTCAGTAGATTTGACAGGATAACCAGTGAAAAGGCAATTCCGATAAATAGCGCAGGTCCTACAAAAGAATAGATCCGGCTCTCGCGTTCGATCAAAAAGGCGCTCACCCCTGCTCCCACCGCGACGATCAGCGCAAAAAGTCCGAGCATTTGAAAATTCGAATACGCCGTCGCGCCCCACACGCCCGCGCTTGCCCAAAAAAAGAGCGCGGCGCGCTCGTTGTTTGGATTCTGCGCGAGAAACATGGACAGGACCGAAAGCGCCAGTGCCAGAATGAACAGCAGATTGGTGGGTTGCGAGAGACCCACGCCGGAGGTGATGGTCAGGTAGAGCGAAACCGTAAACGTCACAAGCGCGACAATGAGCGTGATTTGGGGCAAACGGGAGAGGAGGGACATGAACGGGAACGATGATAATGGCATTTCTTCAGAGTGTCAATGAAATTTAGCCGCTGAACTGTAATTATCTTGGCATTTCCTCTGAGGTTGAAAGCGAGTATAATTTTCAGACCATGGCGGGTTTGCGTGTGCTTATTGCCGACAGCGACGCGAATGTGCGACTCCAAGCCCAAAGCGTATTGACGCAGCAGGGCTATTTTGTTGTCCCTGCCGCCGATGGGAATGAAGCACTGGCTCACATGCAAAACGGCTCGCTGGATGTGGTGGTCGCGTATGTCAGCTTGCCCAAACAGGATGCCTTGCAGATTTTAAGAGCCGCGCAGGAAAAAAAGAATCCGCTGCCCGTTATCCTCCTGGCGGACGCCAACAATATTGCCGTGGCGGCAAACGGCGTGCGCGAAGGGGCATTTGATTATCTGGTCAAGCCGCTGGACGACCTGACCCGGCTCGCCATCTTGATCGAACGCGCCGCCGGACAAATGCCGACCCCGCGCCTTGCGCCGCTCCCTCCTTCCGCCGCCATGTTACCGGGTGAATCGAGGAGCGCGGGTCTTTTGGACGCCATCGCGCATGCCCAGGACCTGAATGCTCTGCTCAATCAATTCACCGTCGAGTTTGCGCGACTCTCGCGCGCGGCGCACTCTTTTGTGCTCTTGCCCCACAACGACGGACAATTGCATCTCACCGCTTCACACGGTTATACCACGCGTGTCGAGGCGGGGCGCAGCTATACCAACCGCGTTGGCGAAAAGTTTGCCTTGCGCATCGCGACGGTAAAAACATTCCAGTGGATGTCGTCAGATGATGCTGAACTGACCGAAAATACGCTTGGCGTTCCGCTCATGTTCCACGACCAGATCATGGGCATCGCGATCGCGCACCAGACTCCGGCACCGGAGACTTTTTCCAATTCCATGCTGGCGGGGATTCAGGATCTGGCACAGCAAGCTGCCATCGCCATCGAGCTCGCCCGGCTCAGCGCCCGGGTCAAGCGTCTCGAACCACGCGACCCCGTGACGGGTCTCTTTAGCCGGGAATATTTTTTCGAGTTGGCGGACCGCGATTTTCGCCGCGCCTGGCGTTTTGACCAGACTCTGTGCGCGGTCGTCATGGACGTTGACGAGTTTGGCGCGATGCATCTGGAACTGGGACCCGCGGACACGGACCAGGTGATGCGCCGCGTTGCCCACACCGTGCGCGAACACGTTCGCAAGGTTGATTTGGTCGGACGCCTAAGCCCGCATACTATCGGATTCACTCTGTGGATGGCGCAAAAAGAGCATGGGCTCGCGGTGGCAGAGCGTCTGCGGCTGTTGGTCGCCGAGATCCAGGTCCCCACGCAGGAGGATATCTGGCAGGTGACTGCCAGTTTTGGCGTCGCCGCCTACCGCAGCAGCATTTCCTCTGTCTTTGATTTGTTTGGCATTGGCGACCAGGCACTGCGCGCCGCCAAACGCGCGGGGCGCAATCGCGTGGAAGGAGCTTGATCTTGAGCACCAATTGGGACGATCCAACCGAAATGCTCGGCAGAGCGCAAACTGCTCGCGCGCAGGGCGACACCGAAATGGCATATCAGTTTTACGCGCGCGCCAGCGAGCTCGGACCGCAGCAAGTCATTGCCTGGCAGGGGCGCGCCGAGACTGCGGTCTCTGCCGACGAAGCGCTGGTCAGTTATGCGTATGCTGCTGCTTTGGACAAGAATAATCAGGCGCTCGGTCGCACGCTCGATGCCGCTCTGGACCAACGCGTGCAATCGGCTGTCAAGGGTGATGCGCCTCTGCTGGTCGCGCTGGGGCAGGAATTTGCCCAAGTCGGGCTGGACTCGCGCGCACACACCCTGTTGGAACGAGCGGTCGAGTTGGATTCGTCCTCCACCGATGCGTTGGTGTGGCTTGCAGGCACGGCGGCTCAAGAGCAGGCGCGGCTCGACTATTTGAATCGCGCGCTTGCAACCAACCCGCGTGATGCGCGCGCGCGTGCCGGTCTGCTCACCGTCAATCTTCCCGCTGACGCGGAGGATGTCAACACTGCCCAGCATGCGACTTTTGTCCCGCTCGATTCGTTGACCACGCGTCCCGCTTTGACTCAACCTCTCACCAACGCGCAACCCTCGGCGGAAGAAACTGCCGCGATGGAGCGATTGCGGAAATTACGCGCCCAGGTCCCCGACCAATCTGCCGCAAAAAATGCGCCCCCCCCACAAACCGCCGACTTGAACGACCTGCACGCGACCGCCGCGACCAATCAAACGGGCATGCGCAAGCTGATGTTTATTCTCCTCGCTGTCGTCGTCGTCCTCTTTATCCTCGGCATTGTGCTTGTTCTACTGCAATAAAGCAACCAGACCTGCGCCCCATCCCGAATCGCCGATTTGAGATGGGGCATTTTTTTTCAAACGCGCGGGCCGGTTTTGGTGACGCGAGGTGTTCGATTGACGAAAAAAAGACAGGCGCGGTATTCACCGCGCCTGCAATGATTTGGCTGCTGACAGAAGGATTAAGACAATTTGGATACGTTTTCTGCCTGTGGTCCTTTTGCGCCTTCGACGATCGTGAATTCTACCTTGTCGCCTTCAGCAAGCGCGCGATAGCCATCCATCGTGATGGCAGAGTAATGAACAAAGACGTCCTTTTGATCGCCGTTGCCGTGAGCGATGAAACCATAGCCCTTGGCGGCGTTGAACCATTTGACAGTGCCGGTAATGCGGTTGTCCATTCGGGGGATCACCTCCTTTCGTGTTGGGATTAGGGATTAGTGAGACCGGAGCGAGGTCTAGTTGGGTGAATTGCAAGGGGAAAAAGAAAACGCCAGCGTCCACTCGCAATGTGCGAGATTGGGCGCATTGGCGCTGTTTCGAGCGAAAAGCGTCGTGCCAAAGTACTGAACGAATAATGCCACTGCATTCCGAACCGTGACCCTATCGTTCGAGAGCATAATTCAATTTCTCGCGGCTGTCAAATCGGCTTAATTTGTGATGAGAGCGAGATGAGAAACCACTCATCAATACATAATGGCGCTCAATTGAACGCAAACCTTCTCGTCACTCATTTGTAGTACAATGCGCGTTGTGGCAAATACCTCGTTTTGTTTTCCTCTCACCGTCCGCCATTATGACCTTGATCTGCGCGGCCAAGCCGCCCCCGCCACATTGTTTCGCTATTTGGAAGAAGCGGCGATTCGCGGTTCTGCCCATTTTGGCTTTGATCTGGCATGGTATGAGGCGCGCAAACAATTCTGGGTGATCCGCACGCTCCAGCTGGAGCGGGTCTGCGCGCCCGGCTACGGGGACGAATTGGAAGTTCGCACCTGGGTCTCGTCGCTCGCGCGGGTCCGTTCTGACCGAAACTATGAAATCCGCCGACCGCGCGACAATCGGCGGGTTGCGCGCGCGATTGCCAACTGGGTCTATCTGGATGCTGCCACCCTGACGCCCACGCGCATCCCGCCCGAAATTGTCGCCATTTTTGAGGCGGGGGAGGCGCCGGCGCTGCCGCCCATTGGCAAGGTCAATCTGGATTCTGACGCGCCCGCCTTGTTCGAGTACCGGTCCACGCGTCACGCGCAATATTACGAGGCGGACTCGGCGCGCCATGTGAACAACGCGGTCTATGTGGAATGGGTCGAAGAAGCGGTGCGCGCGGCGTTGACGGCGATGGGGTACGCGCTCAAGTTGGACGGTTCGACGCCGTTCCCGTGGTTCCATCGGCACGCGCTCGAATATGTCCGTTCGGCGCTTCCCGGCGACAAGATCCGACTCGACGCGCGACTCGTGCGTCGCGGCAAGACGCGCGGCGACTGGCAGGTCCGCATCACGACTTGCGACACATGCGAGGACATTTTGCGCGCTCGAACAGTGATGCTGTGGGTGGATGCCCGAGGTCAGCCCGTCAGATGGACGGACGCCGCCAAGAGTCGGCGCTGATTTTCAAGCTGGCGTTCATGTGGCGCGATTGCACTTGTGGAATACCTCGAGTGTGTCATTGGAGGAAGAATGGACCGCAAGTTCACCCTTTATTTATTGATTGGGCTTGGAGCGTTAGCCGCGCTTGGCGGCTGCGGCGCGCCCGCGTCCGTGGCGCCCACGACAGCGCCGCCGCCAACCACGATTGTTCTCCCAACCCTGCCTCCTGTCGGTCCGACGCTACTTTCCTCCGATTATGGGCAATCGCGCGCCACGCGCGTTCCGTCTCAAGATGGACAACCGCAAACTCCTGTGCCGTCAGTCGCGCCGTCTGCCACGCCTTCCGCCTCGGGATTTGAATATGCGCTGCGCTCACGATTCGCTGATGAACTGGATTTGGTCAACAACGAGACCGTGTACACGATCAATTGGGAGATCAATGACGATCTCTCTCAAATTCAGGGGCAACAGCGCGTAATCTTTGCCAACAATACCGGCGCGCCGCTGTATCAAATCTACTTTCGACTCTTTGCGAATTATCCGCATGGCGCGGGAGATATTCGCATCAATTCGGTTGAAACGCGCGGGCGCGCCCTGCCTTATACGCTTGAAGCCGAGGACACGGCACTGCGGGTCGAATTGGACCGTCCGCTCGCTCCCGGCGAGGTCCAGATTCTGACGCTCGAATATACGATTGACGTCCCGAGCATGAACACCATTCGCTATGGCGAATTTATTCGCAGTGAATGGGTGACGACCCTGCCATCGCTGTATCCCATCGTGCCGCGCTATGACCAGAATGGCTGGCATCTGCAAGTCCCGCCCGCCTATGGCGACCTCGTCTTTGCCGACAGCAGCGTCTATGACGTTCGGATTACGGCGCCGTCGCGTTATAACGTCATTACGTCGGGACAACTGATCGAGGAATCGAGCAATGGCAGCCGCACCACGCGGCGTTTTATCGGCGCGCCCATGCGCGATTTCGACGTGAATCTCACCGACTCGTTGACCGCCGCCTCGACGCAGCTGGATGACATTACTATCAATTCCTGGTTTTTGCCCGAGCATGCCGAGCCGGGGCAGCGGGCACTGAATTGGACCCGCGATGCCATCATCGTTTTTGAAAATCGTTTCGGTCCGTATCCGTTCAAAGAGTTGGATATCGTCGAATCGCCTACGAGCGCGGGGGGCATCGAGTATCCCGGACTTTATACCCTGAGCACGCGCCTATATGGGGACCCGGGGCAGCTCAACTTTTTTGAATTTGCCGCCGTCCACGAGACCGCGCACCAGTGGTTCTATTCGACTGTCGGCAGCGACCAGGTCAATCACCCGTGGTTGGACGAGGCGCTGGCGCAATACGCCACACTCGTATATTTCGAAGACCGCTATGGACCCGAACAGGGGCGGATCATCCAAGAGCAGTATTTTGACCCGCAGTATGAGACTGCCAAACAGAAATATGGCGACAGCCCCGCCGGTCTGCCCATCGGCGCGTATGATGAGGAGGCGTATAACGCATTCATCTATGCCAAAGGACCCAAATTCTTTCAGGCGGTGCGCGAGCGCATCGGCGACAGCGCATTCTTTGCCGCGCTCGAAAATTATTACGCCGATTTCAAATTTCGAGTCGCCTATCCGTCCGACCTGGTCAACGCTTTTAATGCGGCGAGCGGCGAGGACATAACTCCGCTTTACCGGCAGTGGATTGTCGGTGAATAGAATTGATCATGGTTGACCTCATCATTGTAGGCGGCGGGATCGTCGGGCTGGCAACCGCCCGCGCGGTCCTCACAACCAAGCCCAAGACGCGCGTCCTGGTGTTGGAAAAACAAGCCGCCGTTGCAACCCACCAGACGGGGCACAACAGCGGCGTCATCCATCAGGGCATTTATTACAAACCCAATTCGCTAAAAGCTGAGCTCTCGGTGAGCGGCGCCCGGCAGATGGTCGAATACTGCGCCGCACATTCGATCCCCGTTGACCGCGTCGGCAAGGTCATTGTCGCGACGGACGAATCGGAACTCGCGCGTCTCGAAATGCTTTACGAACGCGCCGCGGCGAACCATGTTCCGCATGTGAGCAGAATTGACCGCGACGCGCTGGCGGAAATAGAACCTCATGCGGCGGGGATTGCCGCGATCCATTCTCCCAACACTGCTATCGTGGACTATACGCGCGTTGCACAGCAGATGTGTGCCGACATCGAGTCTCTTGGGGGGACCGTGCAAACCAATGCGCGCGTGACCGCAATCCATGCGCGCCCAGGTGAAATCAGCGTGATCACACCGTCCGGGGAAGAGCAGGGGCGTTTTCTGGTCAACTGTGCGGGGCTTTATTCGGACAGCATCGCGCGGCTCTGCGGAATCGAACCGAACGTGCGGATCATACCTTTTCGGGGGGAGTATTATTTCCTGAAACCCGCGGCGCAGCAGTTGGTGCGCGGATTGATTTATCCCGTCACTGATCCACAGCTCCCGTTTCTCGGAGTGCATTTCACTCGCACGATCCGCGGCTCGGTCGAGGCGGGACCGAACGCGGTATTTGCGCTGGCGCGCGAGGGGTACAGCTGGTCGCGGATCAGTCCGTCCGAAACGCTCAGGACGTTCGGGTTTCCGGGTTTTTGGAAAATGGCGCGCCGTTGGTGGAAGACGGGCGCGTACGAGTTTTATCGGTCTCTGTCTAAACCGGCGTTTGTTCGGTCTCTCCAGAAACTCGTTCCGGCGGTCCGCTCCGACGATTTGCAGCGCGGCGGCGCGGGCGTCCGCGCGCAGGCGGTCAACGCGCAGGGCGAATTGCTGGACGATTTCTGCTTTGTGGAATCACCGCGTTCGCTTCACGTCCTCAACGCTCCCTCGCCTGCCGCCACCGCGTCCCTCGCCATCGGCGCCCACATTGCCCAACGCGTCATGTCGCACTTGGGACCTCAATAGCACACGAAAAAGGGAAACGACTCTTGCAAAGTTACATGTCCTGGCGGAGCTCGCCGGTTATTCCGCCAACGCCTGCTCAATCGCCGTCTTGAACTCGTCCGGCGATTTAAGTCCCACCAGCGGTTTGCCGTTTATAAAGAATGTCGGTGTGCTGCCCACGTGAAGCTTTTGCGCTTCTTCGGTGTCTGCCTGCACGCGGGAGACGGTCGCGCCGTTCGTCACACACGGCTCGAACGCCGTCATGTCCAGATTCAATTCCTTGCCAAAAGCGATCAGTTTGTCGTTGGTAAACGCGCCCTGGTTTTCACCCTGTTGATGTTCGAACAAGAAATTGTGAAATTCCCAGAACTTGCCCTGGTCTGCCGCGCACTCGGCGGCGATGGCTGCATAGACTGATTCGGGACCTAAAAAGGCAAGATGTTTGTATGCATACGTCGCCTTGCCCGTGTCTACATAGTCTTGTACGATGGACGGAAAGACCATTTCATGATGTCGTCCGCAAAAGGGGCATTGAAAATCTGCAAACTCGACGATAGAGACTTTGGCGTCGCGGTTGCCGAGAACGTTTGCGTCGCGGATAGCAAACGCGTTCGGGTCAACTGCCTGGGGACCCTGCGAGCCGCCGCCCCCGCTCTGCGCCTGCATTTCCTGAAGCGCTTCCATGAATCCGTCGCGCGAGGCCTGCTTGACCTCCGCGGCGCTCAGGGGCGGGATCGGCGGTTTGGCGGTGTATTGGGTGTAGGCGGCAAAGATTCCTAATCCGGCGAGGACGCCCAAGAGAAACCAGGCGGGGGCGATCAACAGGCGCCACATGGGCGTTTTGTCGGATTTGGGTTGTGCTGCTTTTTCGGATTCGACCTGTGTATCGGGGACGGTGGGAGCTTGGTCTAGTTCGTTCGACGGTTCAAGGACCGTCTCGGGTTTTGGATTGAATTCTTCTGACATTCCATCACTCTCTTGTAGGTAAAACGCATTGTAAAGCCCTCGAGGTCAACAGCAATTCTATCGTGCGCGTGACCTCGAAGGCGTGGGTGTGGGGCTAGGGGGACTCGAACCCTCACGGAGGGCTGCTCCAACGGATTTTCGTACCACTACGGCTTGCGCCGCACAGTCGCAAATCAGAGATTTGCGCGCCAGATTTGCGCGCTAGATTTGCGTTCCGTTTTGTGGTCTGGACTTTACCTTGACCGTAGCATCGCTACCTTAGGTCTCTGCCGTCAAGTCTCTACACCTTTTTCGTGATTTGCCGTTTTTCAGACAAATCATGAAACTTGGCTCGGTATTGCCACCACCATTTGGTGGAGGGTTCACCGACTTTGACAGAATTCACACGGAGGATTTCTCCACCGGTGCTCAGATTAAGTCCGTCGCGGCTGCCAATTTCGCCATAGCCCCAACTGGTATTCATTTTACGGTGGATGCTCGTTTTGTCAATGAGAACGCTGATAGCGGAGATAGCGGATGGCAGATAGCAGATGGCAGAACCCAGACGGCAGACGGCAGAAGGCGCGAACGGGGGTGATGGAAAAGTGTATCACAAGTGGCGGGCAAGTGCGCAAATCGGAGATTTGCGGTCCCAGGTTTGCATGTCCAGGATAGGCGGCGGGGGTTTGGAACGCGAAAGACGCGAGATGACGCGAAAACCGCGAAAGAAGACCCAGACCCGCGAAAGTAAACCTGAATTTTGTGTGATGGCGGGACGCGGGAATGTTAAGGTGCAGGGAGTTTGGGAGATGGGACGCGACCAAGGTCACGAATGGGGATAGTGTAAAACAGGAGGAGGGGAATGTAAATACGTGTTGCACGTAGTTTTCACGTATTTTGGAAGTATTTTTGGGAAATACGTGTGGTGTGTCATGCGTCGGGAAACGAGCGGCGATCAGTTTTGGTGCATTTGACGAGAAAGGCGAACCGTGGTGGTTCGCCTATTGGACCTGGTGCGAGGGGCATGAGCTAACGATTATGAGGAAGTTGTTCTATCCCCATCCTCAAAATCTAATCGAAGTTGCTCGCTCTTGGGGTGAGCTGCCTTCTTGTTCTTTGCGCCCTTGGGTTTTGCCAGTTCTGCGCCACGTTTGGGCATCGCTTCGATGGGCGGCTGTCTCTTTCCTACCAAAAGATTGGTATCAAGAACGAGATCAAGCCTCCGTATATTGTCATGATCCTTGCCCCAAAATTTGATTTCGTTGAAATCCCGCCGTTTTCGAGAATGAGTATACTCACTTACATCAAGCATATACGCCTCAAATCTTTCACCCTGCCGCTTGCTGATTGTTACATTTGATACCGCTTTATGAACCAACCTCAGGTCGACAAGCTTCTGAATCGCTTCGTATCCTGGATTTCCCTCAATAGGTTGAACGAGAAACAGGTTAGCATTCGATTGCTCAAAACAGAACTCCTTAACTCTGCTGAAAGATTCCTCTAGGCTGGTTTGCTCACTATTGTCTGCTGTATCGATCTTAAATTCTTCTCTCTTTGTGATAGAGTAAGAGCCACTTGCATTATTCACATCCTCCACGCCAATTCTTTGTCGATTATTGGTAGTTCCTCGGTTTCGAGCCGCAATAATGGATCGTCCAAATATCCCAAGAAAGTCCCTAGCGACGCCACCACTTGCTAGGACAAGTCGATCAATTGCATTCTCAGACATTATTTCATCAAGGCGTAAATTCCCAGACTCCGTCAGAAACCCTTCGAGGATCTTGAGAAGGAATTGTTTAGTAGATTCGTATCTTTCAAGCGTTAGGTCAAGATTGATCTCTTGAGCATCATCCGCCAATTTCATGCCAATTGGTGGGTCTCCATGAATATACCAATCTGTTCGATATCGAATTGTCCCGACTTTCAACCATAAACCATTGCCTTTGCCAATAGTATGAAAGTAGTCGATGACCTTTGCCTGATCTGCACGCCTTATGAAGTATAGATCATCCAAAAAAAGAAAGGAGTCGCCACTTGATAGATTTTCCATCTCTCGGAAGATTGCTTGATAATCCATAATATGCCGACGAAGCGAATCTATTTTGTTGCTCTGGAACGACTCATGAAGTTCCTCTGTCTGAGAAGAGCTCTCAGATCCCGAATATTGTGTTCCAGCCTTGATTAGTTCTCCCGCTTCTGCCTTTACGTAGGCTTCTGTACTCCGATCGGCTTCTTGCTTCGAAACACGTTTTGTGTCGATTTGTTCTGGGGAATGGAGTAGCGTTTCGAGCTCCTTAATGCGAGTTGCCAGATCATTTGAGAGCTTTTGCGCACCTTTCTGATTGTATGATGCTCTCGTCGGTAGAGCATAATAAAGTCTCATCCAAAACGATTTTTTGGTTGCCGGAAAGACGGCTGCTGTATCAAGCCAGATTTTGAACTCTGCGAATGTCCTCAAGAGAACGCTCACCAGCACATCAGGATAACTATGCCCTTTGAAAGTCTCAAGGTCGACATAAGCGATTGGGCGACGATCTAGTGTAAGATCTCCCTTCGCTCTTCGAAGTAAGCTTGATTTGCCCGACCCCCGACGTCCAAATATGATGCAATGTGTTTTGTTTGCGGCTTGTTGTCGGGTGCCGCGCGCTGGCTCAACAAACCGCTTGACACCCGCTTCATTAGCTCGGATTGCTTCCTCTACAAGGATAGTCAGTTTTTCAATTTCATTTGAATTTAACACGTCTTTAGACAAGTTGCGCCTCCGTCGAATAGTGAAGTAAACGGCCCGTTTTGGCTGGCCCTAGTGCATCTTTAACAAAGTGATTTTGCGAGTGGCTCAAGTAATTCGCAGTGATAATACTCGCACACGCGTTGCATCAGTTCTGCGCCGGTTAACAAGCGCGCGGGCTCGACAATCGCGCGTTTGC
>JADZCJ010000087.1 GCA_020851635.1 Anaerolineae bacterium | reverse complement strand
GGGCTTGTTCGTAGGTCTTCCAGTTCCGAATGCGATATAATGACTTTTGGCATGAGCGTGTTTTCTTGTTTTGGTTTGGCATAACCCAAGATTATACGCTTATGCCACTTTCATGCACCAACGCCCAATTATGACGTAACCACAGCCGCCGCAGTTGGATGGATGCAGTTCGATTTGAATCATGGAGAAACAGAGAGCCACGTCTTTTCGGACGTGACTCTTGAAATCCACTTGCGCTTGTATCCGTCATTGCGGATGACTCAATTAGTGGCAGCGACCACATCCAGCTTGCCCTGCATCCCTGCCTCGGTGTGACCTGCAACATCACAGTGGATTTCGAGCGTGCCGGGGGCAGCCGGCGCCTTGAATGTGCCGCTGACGGTCGCGCCGGGAGCGGCGGTCAATTTGAAATTCAGGTCTTTGATGACAAAGGTATGTTCCACCGTGCCGACGTTCTTGAAATTGATTTTGATGGACTCGCCGGGCTTGGCGGTAATTTCCGGCGGTTTATAAAAGAATTCTCCGCCCTCGACGTTGATCGTTTGAGGCGACGAGCCACCGCCACCACCGCCGCCACATGCGGAAACCACTAACGCAACCATCATCAACAATCCGGTCAGAAAATAAAACTTGCGACTCACTTTTTTGCTCCTCTTGTGCGCGTTCAGCAAACTATTGCGTGAACGCCCGGTGAAAATTAATACGGTCAATTGCATTTGCCGAGTTCGTATGTATTTGATGCGAATGTCGCAATGCAAACGTATACATTCTAGTCAATTTTTGGACGCAGGCAAGTCAAAGAAAAATCCAAACAGCACGGGACAATCGAAACGCGATTGTCCCGTGCTGTTGAAATTTTGTATTGCGAAATGACTTGGTTTTTGACGAATGGGGACTATGTTGTGACCCGCAAGACTGTTTTCTTGCGTCCCCCCGAACCGTATCGCGCGGAACCGGGCAGAATCGCTTGCTGACGCCCATCAAACCCGAGATGCAGTCCCGTCGGCTCGTCTTGTTCGGCGGGCGGTCTGGGCTTGTGGGAAACGAGAAAACGCGTGTCCGCGCTTTCGACGACGTTCCCCGCGGTGTCGTATGCCTTGACTTGAACGGTATGCGTCTCGGTATAACCGCCCGAGTCCATGATCATGCCAAACCCGTTCGGAAAGACGGCAACGACGCGGTCCGCCGTTTTGGACAAGGTTGCGCTCATCAACGTATCCGAAACGGTGACTGTCACCCCATCCGGTTCCAGCACGCGCGTTTGGGCGGTATACGAAATGAACGGCAGGGTCTGCGAATCCACGGGCAGTTCGAGCGCCGCTTTCATTGAGGGTGAAAGGGCATCCCGCATCGTTATCGTCCATTTGAGCGTAAAAGGCGAGACCTGGGTGCGTCCCAGATACGAGTCGTCCAGCCAAAAGTCCACATAACTCATCGAGAGATTGTCGCGCGCGTCGGCATCAATGCTGACCCACTCGTCATTCTCCATAATATACTGCTTGTCGTCCCACGGATTGATGATTTCCACCAACGGCGGGTTGTTATCCACCGTCACCTGCGATGTCGCCGTGTGTGCGTTGCCCGCGCCGTCAATCCCAACGAGCTGCAAGGTGTATAGACCACTCTCCGGGGTCTGCCACGTCGCAAGCACCCCATTGTCCACTCCGCCACCACCCTGCCCAATCGTCAGCCATTCCGCAGGATCGAGTCCGGCGCCCACGTTCAGCCGCCATTCTCGCAAATCGGGAATCTTTGCGTTGCCCTTGATCTCTACCGCGCCCTTGACCGATGCATAGTTGGCCGGCTCAAAAATCGCCAGGTCTCCGCCCGCCGCGCTCGCGGCATAGGTCGTATCAAATTCAGTTGGCGGCTGAGGAATGTTGTTCTCTTTGACCCAGTCCGCCGCCTGCGGGGGATAGATCGGATAGATCGCCGTCGTCACCTGATCGGGCGGATTGAACGCGGTCGCCAGTTTTCCATTTGGCACAAAGATGCGGAATGATTTCCAGATATTGTCCGTCACCGTTGGCTCGTTGCCCGCGATAAACACTTCCCGGACAGATTGCGGACATTCGGCGGTGGGCAGCAAACCGCTGGCGAGACACACCGCAATCCGCTTGAGATTGGGCGGCTCGACAAACTCGGCGACGGGCAGATTCGAATGAATATACTCCATCACATCATGCCAGATAGGCGCGGCGCCTGTGATCCCGGAAATGTGCTCCATTTCCGCATTGTCCGCATTGCCCACCCAAACTCCCGTCACATAGTCAGGGGTATAGCCGAGAGTCCAGTTGTCTTTCCAGGATGAGGTTGTGCCCGTCTTGACGGCGGCAGGGCGCGACAATTTCAACACACTGTTCAGACCAAACGCGGGGGCGCGCGCCGCATTGTCGCTCAACACATCCGTGATGAGATAGGCAGCTTGCTCGGAAACAATGCGCTCGGTGGACGGCTGTTTGTATTCTTCCAACACATTCCCATCCGCATCCGTCACCTTGAGCACCGAAACGGGATCGAGTTTGCGATAACCGGTCCGGCGCTGCTGTTCCGGGATGGGCTGTCCCGCCATGACACCCCCGTTTGCCAACACGCCATAAGCATAGGTCATGTCAAGCAGTTTGACTTCGCCGCCGCCGAGCGTCAGCGCCAGACCATAATTCTTGTCGAGGGTGGTGATCCCCATGCGGTGCGCGAGATCGAGCACGTTGCGAATACCGACCAGCTCCAGGACCTTGACGGCAGGGATATTGTATGACGACGCGAGCCCCGTGCGCAAACGAACGGGTCCGTGATATTTGCGGTCATAGTTCTCGGGCACATAGGGGGGATTCGGCGGGTCCTCAAAAGCGGTACGCACGTCATAGACGACGCTGGCGGGTGAGAGTTTTGTGCCATCCGCCGCGCCCGCTTCGAACGCCTGCAGGTAGCTAAACATCTTGAACGACGAGCCGGGCTGGCGGTCCGAGATGGCAATGTTGACCTGTCCGTCAATGTCGCGGTTGAAATAGTCCACCGAGCCGACCATCGCGCTGATTTCGCCCGTGGAGGGTTTCATGACGACAATCGAGGCGTTGGTTACGTTGCGTTTTTCTTCGGTCAGCTTGGTTATCTGGTTGCGCGCAATCTCTTCCGCCTTGGTCTGCATGTCATAGTCGAGCGAAGTAATGACGCTCCAGCCGCCCTTGTTGACCGCGTCGGGACCATACTTGTCTTCCAGATAGCGGCGCACATAAAAGACAAAGTGCGGCGCCTTGATGTCAAACCGTTTTTGGAAAACCTGGATTTTTTCTTGCTTGGCTGCCTCCGCCTCCTTTTCGGTGATATATCCTTCCACCGCCATGCGGTCGAGGGCAATATCGCGGCGCTCTTGGGCAACCTCAGGATTATCAATCGGGTTCAGACCGGGATACTGCGGAATTGCGGCAAGCGTCGCGGCCTCGTTCAACGTCAAATCGCGGGCATGTTTGCCATAATACGCTTCGGCTGCCGCCTCAATCCCGTAAGCAAAATTGCCATAATAGATCGTATTGAGATACCACTCTAGAATCTGCTCTTTGGAGTATTTGCTGGAAATCTCGCGCGCCATGATCGTCTCTTGGATCTTGAGGTCAATGTTGGAGCGCGAACGAGTCTCGCGTTCGGGGATCAGGACCTTTTTGACAAGCTGTTGGGTGAGGGTGGATGCGCCCTGGAGCGGTTGACCGCGCAGCATGTTGTAGAGCGCGCGCCCCATCCCCAGATAATCCACACCTTCGTTGGTCCAGAAGGTCTTGTCTTCGAGGGCAATCGTCGCATTGATCAAATGGGGCGAAATCTTGTCCAGCGCCACATTCGTGCGGTTGCCGCCCGCCGGGTCAAATAGCTCGTATAGGATGACCTTGCCCGTCCGATCATAGATCTTGGTTGTCTTGAAAAGAGTAGACTGTTGTTCCGAAATACGTTCCGGCTCGGGCAGATTCTTGGCGTATTCGGCATACATGTTCATGACGGTCAGAGCAGAAAACGCCACAGTGCCCAGAATGGCTGCCAAGGTCCCAAAGAGGACGACGAGCAAGCCCATGGCAATCATTCGGGGAATCCAGCTGCCGCCATGCTTTTTTTCATGGCGCGCGCGGCGGCGGCGGTTATAAACGGAAAAGGAGCTCATTACAAAACCTCTAACGTGAGCCGGAAAACGGGAGCGGGTGGCGGCAAATTCCGTCACACGTCAGCATCTCTGCAAGGGGAAAGCGGAAGGACATGACGGCTGTGATTTTACCTAATCTGCGCGGATTACCAAACCGCACGCGCAGAGTATCACCGCGCCGTCGGTTGAAATTTGAGCACGAATGTGGGATGATTCAAGACATGAAAGCGGATTTGCGGCTATTTATTGCGATTGAACTCGATGCGACCTTGCGGGCGGCATTGGTCCGTCTGGAAGATGCGCTGAGAGAGACAATCGACGCGCGTGCGGTGCGCTGGGTAGACCCGAAAAATATCCATCTGACCCTCAAATTCTTGGGTAACGTTAACCCGGCACGAGTAGGCGACATGACTGCCGCGCTCGAACGCGCGACCATCAGAGTTGCGTCGCATGAATTGACCGCCATCGGGCTTGGCGCGTTCCCGAATTGTAACCGTCCCAACAATATCTGGGTGGGGCTGGAGGGGGACGTGCCGACGGCCGCCCTGCTCGCCCGCCGCATTGATGCGGAATTCGTTCGGGAGGGTTTTGCGCCTGAGGAACGGGGCTTGATTCCACACCTGACCCTCGGGCGACTGAAACGAGAGGTGACGAGCTCGCAACGCGCGGCGGTAGGGCGCGCGCTGCAAGCGATTCCAACTCAATCCTATGGCACAGTCCGTGTGGACCGTGTGTATTTGATCGCAAGCGATTTGCAGCCGACGGGACCGGTGTATCGGACGCTTGCTCAATTTCCGCTTGAAAGCAGCCACATAACATAGCATCCTTTTGCCGTGACCTCCGAGGGTGCAAGCACTACGGCAAGACGCAAATAAGAACGGCTCGCATAATCATGAGAAAATTCCGAGACCGCGCCGAGGCGGGGCAAGCGCTCGCTGCGCGATTGAGAGGATACCGTGGACGCCCTGACGTTATTGTGCTGGGCATCCCGCGCGGTGGGGTTGTGGTGGCGGAGCAGATAGCACGCGCGCTGGAAGCGCCGCTCGACGTGTTTGTCACGCGCAAAATCGGCGCGCCGGTCAACGAAGAACTGGCAATCGGCGCGGTGGCGAGCGACGGGTCCGTCCTGCTCGACCATAACTTGATCCGACAGCTGCACCTTTCCGAGCGTGAGGTCGAAAGACAACGTCAGGCGCAAATGCGCGAGATCGAACGGCGGATGGCATTGTTTCGCCAAAACAGGGCGCCGCCGGACCTGGAAAACAAGACCGTGATATTGGTGGACGATGGGATCGCCACCGGCGCGACGGTTATTGTGGCGCTGCGCGCGCTAAGGGCAATGCGCCCGCGTCGGATCGTCCTCGCCGTACCTGTCGCGCCGGGCGCGATCGTCTCGCAGCTGCGCGCCGAATGCGATGAGCTGGTCTTGCTCGGCGCGCCCGAGCCGTTTCTCGCGGTGGGGTATTTTTTTGAGGATTTTACGCAGGTGACAGACCAGGAGGTGGTGAATATTTTGCGCGCATAGGAAACGCACCCGCTCGTTCCGCGCGCACGCGATCATTCGCCGCGACAGAAGGGTTCAACGATGATCCGAGCGGGTCCGGTTTCGGGAACGCCCCTATTTGCGTTTCACAAACCGCGCGACTTCTTCCGTCTTGCGCGGTTTGACCTCCGGACGCCAGCGGAATTTCTGGAGCAGTGGGTTCGGATTTTGTTCGACTGCATCGGCAATGAGCTTGCCCAAGACCGGCGCAAACTTGAAGCCGTGCCCGCTGTCTCCTGCCGCGACGACAAGCCCCTCATGTTCGGGGTCATGGTCAATCCAAAAGTGACCATCCCACGTATCCGAATACATACAGATGCGGCGATGGATGATAGGCACTTGAGCGAGCGCGGGAAAGGTAGAGCGCAAAAAAGCGCGCAGGTCTTTGTCTTCTGACGCGGTGACGACTCGTTCGTCAGATTCGGGGTGCATCTCGCGTCCGTCCCAGTGTCGGGCGATTTTTACCACGCCGTCGCGGTTTATTGGAAAGCCGTAATAACCGGTCAAAGACGTATCCGCGGCAAAGACGGGGAACACGGTGGAACGAAAAGCTTCCGGCTCGTTCGGCACAAGATAGAAAACGGGCATGCCGTTTGCGCGAAAATAAGGTTTCAGCCAGGGCAGAAGGTAATGCGTCCACGCGCCCGCTGTCACGAGGACACGGTCGGCATACAGTTTCCTCCCATCCTGCGTCACCAACCCGCGCACAAAGCCATTTGTTTCGTGCAATTCCTGGAATGCTTTGTCGGCGCGTAATCTGACGCCGAGCGCCAGAGCTTTTTCAACGAGGCGCAGCAGCACGCGTCCACTCTCGGCGAAACCACCTTCGGGGTCATAAAAACCATCCACATATCGGCGCGTGTTCCACGCCGGAAAACGCTTTTTGATTTCGGACGCGTCAAGACGCTGTGGATGATGCTTGCGCTTGTTGAGCAGTCTCCAGCTGTGCCATTCATACGTGCCACGCTTCATTTCGTCGCGCTTGAGATAAAGCACGCCCGTTTGATGAAACAGGTCCTGTCCAAATTCGCGGTTCCATTCCTGCCACCCCGCAAGCGCCTGCTCCGCCAGCTCCATATACTCTTGGTCCGCGCCGTATTCCAGGCGCACGACCTTGCTGATGTCGGTCGTCGCCGCAAGGGGATGCGGCAGAGGACCCGGGTCAAGAAGGGTTACGTCATGCCCGCGTTGTGCCAATTCCACGGCGGCGGTTGCGCCGTTGATGCCTGCGCCTACGATGGCTATTTTCATGTTTCAATACCAGTAGAACGTCCACACCTCACTCGGCGCGCTCAAGATTTCGTATGGCGCATCGCAAGTGACGGGAACAAGTTCAGTCGAGCTGACGACGTTGACGCGCCACAAGAACGAGCGGACATTGGGTGACGAGTCATCAAAAAAATCACGCGGAAATTCGAGAGCGCTTTCTTTGGTGAATCCGCACCAGCTGACAGGATTACCGGCGCGGTCCAAGAAATCCACCTGCACCCGATACCATTCCGTCATGCCGATGGTTTGCGCGGGTTGAAAAGTCAAAATAACGCTCTTGTTCGGACCGCTGATGCGGTCACCGTCGAGCGGCGACACCAGGCGAGGTGATTCCACCGGCACGGGTGTGGGGATGGGCGAGCTGGTCGCTGTGGGGGCTGGTGTGGAGCTGGCGGCGTCGGCGGGAGCGCGGGTCGCCGTGAACGGGATAGTTGGGACGACGGTAGTCGGGGGCGGCTCGGTCGCCGTCATGGTTGGCGTCGGCGGAACGTCTGTAACGGTCGGGGGCAGTGGGGTTGCCACCAAAACGACGGTGATGGGCGGACGCGGCGTAGGGACCGTCGGCGATGCCACGAGCGCAATGCTCGCGGGCACGAGGTCTCGTCCGCCTCCATTGAGAAAAACAAATAAAGCGCCCAGTCCCACCAGAGCCAGGACCGCCACCAGCACAAGCACATGGCGGCGTTTCCAGTAGAACGCGCGGGGGTTGCGTTGGCAGCTGGGACACACCACCGAAGAAGCGGGGATGCGACGGTTGCAAAAGTTGCAGCGGATGCGTTGGGTGGATATCACGGCAGTAGGCCCGGTAAGACCAAATTGTATGCAGGATAGCCGAGAGTTTCAAATTGGGCGGTCGCCGAATGCCCTTTTATACGGCGGCGGAAATTTCTCGCGGTTTTGGCGTCAGCGCCAACATTTGCAAGCTCGGCGGCATGGTCGGCGCAAGCGTAATGACCGCCTCGAGAGAGCCGCGCTCCAACTCGACCACCCACTTGCCGCGCAGCGGATTAGTCACCTGAAGCTCGCCCACCGAAACAATATTCCCCAGGTCACGGCGGACCATTTGCAGGTCGGCGCGGCGATGTTCCAGATCGCGGTCGAGCAAGAGATTGTCTGCCGCGCACGCCACCAATGCCGCTTCTTTTCCGGTTTCGATCCAACACTGCACGATCTCGCGATGGGCGACGAGCGCAGGAGCGGGCTGCACGAGACGCGGCTGCAATCCGCCGGTCTGCATCAAATAGTCAAGCGCCTGAGGGAACGCCATGCCGACGCGCCCGTAGGTCTTGTTGGCGAAAGCGACCAGTCCGACGCCATGATGCGGCAGCAGGTAAAAATAACTGCCATAGCCCGGCAGACCACCGCCGTGTGCCACCCCGTAGCCCCATTGTTCGTCATGCCAGATGGCAAGCCCAAAGCCATAGCTGATCGCAGAACGCCATGTCACATCATTTGCGGACGAACGGACTGCCAATTCTTCATAGCGCATCGCCTGCTGCATCTCGCGCGCCGTCGCGCGCTTGACGGGTCCGCGCTCGGCGCCATCGCGCGGCGGAAACGCATCGAGCAGAAAAATCATGTAGCGGCTAAAGTCGGGAATGGTGGTAAAGATGCCCGCCATCGCCGCAAACGCGCCATCGGGCAAAATCGGTTCGCGGATAAAGGAATTGTCTTGATAGCGATACGCCAGCGCAAGCCGTTCCGGCGGCGTCTTGTTCAAATCCCACGTCGTCGCCGTCATGCCAAGCGGTTTGAAAATGTGTTTGGTGATGTAGCGTTGAAAGCTTATGCCGGCAACGCGCGTGATGATGCGCCCCAACAACGCATACGCGTAATTCGAATACTCGTAGGTCACGCCCGGCGCGTTGGCGAACGGAATGCCTGCGCGCAGCCAGCGCGTGAATTGACTCCGGCGGATGCCCATCTGTCGGTCGCCCCACGGATTGTCTTCGGGAAAACCGGGGGACATGGTCAGAAAATGACGAATCGTGAGCTCGGGCGAGTCGGTCGTGGGATAGACCAGTCGTTTCAGTTCGGGAAGATATTTGGCAACCGGATCATCCAATCGCAGTTTTTTCTCATCGCGCAGATGCAAGATCGCCATCGCGACAAAACTCTTGGACATGGACGCGATGCGGAAAACAGTATCCGTGGTGACAGGCGCGTTCGCCTCTATGTCGCGTAGACCAAATGCCTCGGCGCGCGCCAGCTGACCATCAATGACAATGCCCCACGCAAGACCGGGAATTTGAGAGAGTTCTTGAAAAGAACGGAAATGGTTGCTGAGGGAAGGAAACGCCGTTTCGAGTTTGGCGCGCCGCTGTGGGTCGGCAAATTGAGGCGGGGCGGGATATCGGAAGGGGACTGGTTTTGAGCCTGATGTTTTGGCTGGGCTGGGCATGGAACGGGACCTGATGAGGGATAGCGTCGGAAGCAACCAGAACTTGATTCTACACTGATAACCTGCCATTCCGAATAGTTTGATGCTCGTTCTGGTCTGTCGAGATGGAAGAGGGCTACGGACCGAACGGCGAACCACCCGAAAGCAGACGGGTCACGTCAAAATAGGAAATGACAAAAATCATCATGAGCAAAAACACAAAGCCCGCGAGATGGATGTAACCTTCTTTGCGGGGATCGAGTTTGCGCCCGCGCATGATCATTTCCGCGACCACAAACACGAGGCGTCCGCCGTCGAGACCGGGAATCGGCAGCAGATTAAAGATCGCCAGATTGAGCGAGAGCACACCGACAAGACTGATAAAAAATGGGAGACCGCCATCGGGCGCGCCCTCATTCACAATCTGGACGATGCCCACAGGACCGACGACGCCCGAATTGTTGCCGCGCGCCATGTTGGCAAACATATCGCGAAAGGCGCGCGGGACCGAGGTCAAGGCAGTGTACATTTGCGCGCTGGCTTCGCCGATGGCGGGCACGAGTCCGAAATGGAAACTCAACCCAAGAGTTGCCTCGCGGGGAGAGATGTCGGCGGGAATGGTGACTTTGACCTCGCGCGGCTCACCGTTGCGTATATAGCGCAGGATTGCAATCGTGTTGACTTTATAGTGCTCGGTCACATGCGCGGCGAGCACGTTTTCGTCATTGAGAATGCCGATCGTGGAATCAGCAGGCAGAACAGCGAAATCACCGACGCGCACCAGCGAGTCGCCCGGAACGAGTCCCGCGCGGTCGGCAATTGATCCCGGAGCCACGCTTGCGATTTTTGCGCCAACATCCTGCGAGATGGCGACGCCGATGATGCACGGCGGGTCATCCGCGGGGCGCGGCGTCAGTTCGACCTCAAAGAGTTCGGGGTTCCCGCGCGGGTTGGGACGCTCGATTCCCAGGGTGACCTGCTTGCCGCACTGGTTCGCCAGCGCGTCCGCCATCCGCTGGCGACTGCCCTCGACATCTATGCCGTTCACCGAAACGACCACATCCCCAACAGTCAAGCCCGCGTTCGCCGCCGGAGAACCGGGGTTAACGCGCACAATATTCGTGTTTGCCGCCAGGGCCATTTGCGGCACCATCATCGGCAGAGCGATAAAGACGAGAAACGCGAGGATGAAATTCATGGTCACGCCCGCGATCAGAATAATCGCGCGCTGCCAGGCGGGTTTGGTGACAAAGGCATTAGGCGATGTGGAGGTATCGTCCTCGTTCATGCGGACAAACCCGCCGAACGGGATCGCGTTCAACGTAAATTCCGTGCCGCGGTCCAACATCTGCACCCGACTCGCCATCTGCGAACTGCGACCGTCATCATCAATGGGCGTGAGCGCGGTCAGAAACTCTTTGCCATTTTCCTGTGTCGTTTTATAGGTCACCCACGATCCCGCCTGCACTCCTTCGGGCAGGACAAGTTTTTTGGGCACGATAATATCGCGCCCCTGCAGCCGAATCAGCCCATTCGTCTTCCAGAATGTAAAAAGGCGGGGCGGAAAACCGATCCCGAATTCCGGCGCTTCAACGCCAAAGCGACGAGCCGCGAGATAATGTCCCAACTCGTGCACCACGACCAGAATGCCGATGATGATCAGGAACAAGCCGATACTCTGCAAAGTCTGAAGCATTTGTTTTCCTCACGCCGTGACAAACGGGCAACTTGTCGCAGCGTACTCTTGAAATTATATCATTTGTCGCCCACGAACGCATTAAACAGGCGTGAGAAACGGGGGGCTTGATGTCGGGGCATCACGCCAAAAGCGAGCGCGCAAAGCGATTGTGTGCCTCGACGACAGGACGCATGTCCACAGTCACCACGTGACCATCCTCAACCACAATGCGCCCGTTGATGACCATGTATTTTGCCTTTTGAGGCGCGCAAAACAGAGTCGCCGCCACGGGGTCGTTGAGCGCGCCCGCATAGTCAACCGTGTTGAGGTCAAGCGTAAAGAAATCGGCACATTTGCCGATTTCGAGCGACCCGATATCGTCGCGCCCCAGCACCCGGGCGCCGCCGCGCGTCGCGATTTCAAGCGTCTCGCGCGCGGTCATCCATTCATGTGCGCGGAGCGGGTCGGACTGGGAGAGCAAAAAGAGTCGCCGCGGACCCTCGGGCGGCAAGAGCGCCAGTTTGAGACGGGCGAGAAGCATCGCCTGCCGCGCTTCCAGGAGCATGTGATTGCCGTCATTGCTTGCCGAGCCGTCCACACCCAGTCCCACCGCCACCCCCGCCGCAAGATATTCTTTGACAGGGGCGATTCCCGAAGCGAGTCGCATGTTGGACGAGGGACAATGCGCCACACCGCAGCCGGTTGCGGCAAACTGCCGAATTTCGTCGGCATCCACATGCACCGCATGGGCGAACCAAACATCATCACCCAGCCAGTCGAGCGTTTCCATGAACGCCACGGGGCGCAGCCGATATTTTTCCAGTGTGAACCGTTCTTCGTCCAGCGTCTCGCACAGGTGGGTGTGCAAACGGACGTTGTACGCGCGGGCGAGCTTTGCCGATTCACGCATCAGCGTCGTGGTCACCGAAAAGGGCGAGCAGGGACCGAGGACAACGTTCAGCATCGAACCGCGCGAGGCGTCGTGATATGTTTCAATCACACGGCGGCTGTCCTGCAAAATAAAGTCCTCGTCCTCGACACAATCATCCGGCGGCAGTCCACCCTGCGATTGTCCCAGAGACATGGAACCGCGGCACGCGTGAAAGCGGACGCCGATCTCTTGCGCGGCGGCGATCTGGTCGTCCACGCGCGTCCCGCTTTGAAAGAGATACGAGTGGTCAAAAACGGTGGTGCAGCCCGACGCGGCGAGCTCTGCCAGCCCGACAAGTGTGCTGTTGCGCGTCGCCTCGGGCGTGCGTTTCGCCCACAACCGGTAGTGCGCTTGCAGCCATGGGAAGAGATTGTTATTTTGCGCGGCGGGGATGGCGCGCGTGGTCGTCTGGTCGAGATGATGGTGCGTATTGATAAAACCGGGCAAGAGGACCTGGTCGGTCAAATCCAACACCACATCCGCCGTCGGCGGCAGTTCCGCCGCCGCGCCGATGTGTGTGATGATGCCGTCGCGCGCATGGAGACTTGAGTCGCGCAGCTCGCGTCGTTCATCATCCATAGTGACCAGTATGGTCGCATTTTTTGCAAGCAGGGTTGACATTTAGAATAGATGTTTGTCTGTAGTGTATGCGCCCGGTCCGGCGCCACTCACAATCACTTGCTGCACATCGGCAAAGGTCTTGAGTCGGTCCGCGACTTGCTCTGCTTGCTTTGCCTCAACCAAAACATGCACGTTCGGTCCGGCGTCGAGCGTATAGTATGCCTCAAGGCCCTCTTGTCGCCATTGGCGAACGGCATCCAGCACGCGCACGGTGGCGGGCGCCCAATAAAATATCGGCGGGCGCGAGGTCATGGCAAGCATGTGGAGTTCGATCGCTTCCGCTTCGATATCGGCGCCCATGCCGTTCAGGTTCTTGTTGAGCAGTTCGCGGCGCATGCGATGATAACGAATGGGCAGTCTCGAAATGCGTTCGCCCAGAAACGGACTGGTGTTGACAGCCGCGTGTCCTTCGGACGAGCCGACTTGTTTCGGGTCACGCGAGACGATTGCAATAACATCCTTGAGGTCCCACGCTTCGGGCGGAAGGAGCTGTCGCGCGTACGATTGTTCGCTGGTGGAAGTGACGTTGGTTGCCGCGAGCCATTCGACAAAACCGGCGGGGATGGAGCGCGCCGCGCTGCCCGAGCCGTGACGCGCGAGGACGGTCAGCGCGCGTTCGTTCAATTCCAGCCCAGCTGCTCGAGCTGCCGCGAGCGTCAATGCCGCAAACGCGGACGCGCTGGACGCCAAGCCGGTCGCGCCGGGGAAATTGTTGTGCGACCGGACGCGCGCTTTGGCTGAAATGTTTGCTTGCTTGCGGATCAGATCGAGCTGCGCAATGACGCGCGCGCGGGTTTTGTCGTCGGCGGGTTGACCGCCAACAATGATCACATCCTCTTTGATCGCCTCGTCAAACTCGACCGTGGTCTCGGTCTTGAGCGCGTCCAGATTCATCGAAAGCGAGTCATTCAAGGGCATACGCAAGCGCGCGTCAAAATTACCCCAATATTTGATAAATGCGATGTTGCTGTGTGCGATGGCTGTGGTCTTGTTGGACATGGATTTTTCACCCGAACAAAATTACGTTCAAACGCAAGTGTAGCACGGGCGGCGGTGAGAGCAAATGCGTGGGGTGTGTAAAGAAAAGTTCCTGCGAGAGAATGGATCTCCCGCAGGAACTCTACCGTCGTCCCATGTTTTTATTGGCACGCCATAATTGGCGCGCCATTATTGGCGTGCCATCGCCAGATTCAGGCGTTCCTCCGGGCTGATGAGGTGGTCGTGATCGTCCGTCCCCAGGTCAATCTGGACCCAGTTGATTTTGCCGTTGAACTTGCTTGACTCGGCCGTGTAGTCGGGACTTACCGGCGTTCCCGACTCGTAGCCGACATCGGTCGTCTCATCTGCAGAGAAAATCATCGCCTGCGTCGCCGCGACGCGTCCTTTGCCCACTTCCTTGCCATCATAGTACAGCGTCACGTTGCCGCCTTTGGCGAGGCCGCCGCCGTCATACGCAAACTCCATGCGCACTTGATGTTTGCCCTGCGGAATCGGCGTTGTCGCCTCTGTCGGGAATTCGTGGATGCCCAGCACGTTGTAGTTGAACTTGAGCTTGCCGTCTTTGGCGTACACGCTCCATCCGCCAAAGCGCCCGCCCTGCGCGATGATCACGCCGTTGGCGGGTTTGCCATTCACTTCCACCTCGGCCGTCACCGAGAACGACTTGTTCTTGATGCTGACTACGCTATTCTCCGACAGCCGCCCCATGCCCGAGAACAACAACTGCGAGTTGCCCTTGATGAGCTGGGGGCGACCGGCAATGTCGGGATTAAGGCGCTCGAAGCGGCGGTCGTCGAGGGGCAGGACGTTGTACTTGGCTGCTTCGATGAGGAATTGGCGCTGGAGCTCGTGCAGTTTGTCTGGCATTTCTTTGGCGAGGTCGTGCGCTTGCGACCAGTCCTTGCTTCCGTCATAGAGTTCCCAGTTGTCGTCGTCAAAGGCAACCAGCTTTTCAGCCGGCAGCCATGGCGTGCTGTGCCGTGTGACCGCGCTCCAGCCCTTGTAGTAGATGCCGCGATTGCCGGCCATCTCAAAGTACTGTACGTCATGCTGTTCGGGTGCGTCTGCGTCGCCAAAGCTATAGACCTGGCTCGTCCCTTCGTATGGGCTTTGCAAGACGCCATGAACTATCGTCGGTTCAGGAATCCCTGCGGCTTCCAAGACTGTGGGGGCAATGTCAATCACATGCGTGAATTGATTGCGGATGCCGGCTTTTGTGCCGGTCAGTTTGGGATAGCGGACGATGGTTCCGTTGCGCGTGCCGCCCCAGTGCGAGGCAACTTGCTTGGTCCACTGATACGGCGTGTCCATCGCCCATGCCCAACCCACCGCAAAGTGATTGTACGAGCTGGGTGAGCCGAACTCGTCCATCTTGGAGACCATGAAATCCACAGTTTCCAGCGCCGCCATGCCGTTGAAGTTGGCCATCTCGTTGAACGCGCCCTGCAGCGTGCCTTCGGCGCTTGCGCCGTTGTCGCCGACGATGACGTAGATAAGTGTGTTGTCGTAGATGCCCAGATCCTTGATGGCGTCAAGCACCCGTCCAACTTGATGGTCGGTGTGTTCCATGAACGCGGCATACACTTCCATCTCACGTTCAAGCACCGGCTGGAGTTTCGGGTCCATGCTGTCCCAGGCCGGAATTGTGTCGGGGCGCGGGGTCAATTCGCAGTCCTGTGGAATCACGCCCAACTCTTTTTGTTTGGCAAAGGTGATCTCGCGCTGCTTGTCCCAGCCGTGCGCAAACTTGCCCTTGTATTTTTCAATCCATTCCTTTGGCACGTGATGCGGCGCGTGCGTCGCACCGGGCGCAAAGTACACAAAGAACGGTTTGTCGGGCATCAGCGCCTTTTGCTGGCGAATCCAGTTCACCGCGTGGTCTGCCAAATCTTCGGTGAGATGATAACCCTCTTCGGGTGTCGCGGGCGGTTCGATGGGGGTGAGCCCTTCGTACAACGCCGGATCCCACTGATTGTTTTCGCCGCCGATGAATCCGTAAAAATATTCAAAGCCGCCGCCGCCCGCGGGCCAATGGTCAAAGGGACCCATCGGGCTGGTTTCCCATACTGGAACTTCGTGGCACTTGCCAAACTGCGCGGTCGAGTAGCCGTTGAGCTTGAGAGTTTCGGCGAGGGGTTGCTTGGTGTTCGGGCGCAGCGAGTTGTTGCCGGGAGCAGAAGTGGCGATTTCGGTGATGCCGCCCATACCGACCGAGTGATGATTGCGCCCGGAGAGCAGCGCGGCGCGGGATGGGGAACAAAGCGCGGTGGTATGAAAGCGCGTGTATTTGAGCGAATCTTGCGCGACCGCTTCAAAATTCGGTGTGTTGCACGGTCCGCCGAACGCGCTGGACGAGCCAAACCCCGCATCGTCAATGAGGACGATCAGGACGTTGGGCGCGCCTGCGGGCGGGCGCAATTGTCGAATCGGCGGGTATTTGGTATCCGGGTTCTTGGCATCATACGTGGTAAGCCCGGGTGGCGTGACATCGGGAATTGGCAGGATGACACGCGGTGTTTTGTCTGTTTGGTCTGACATGGTTTGCTCCTTGAGTTTGTGTGATAGCGCGATAGTGTAATAGTATTCGGGAAACTTGTGCACGATAGCGCTTTTGACGTTTGCATCAATCTAGAATCGTGTTTGACGAAATGTAACGGGCTAGTGCATCATTAACAAAGTATTTGTGAGAACATCGAGATGGTGCTATGGTGTGCGGTATGCTACCACCACTCTTTGTCCGAGCACTCACCCGCGCCGAGCGCAAGGCGCTGAAAAAGGGCTTG
>JADZCJ010000086.1 GCA_020851635.1 Anaerolineae bacterium | reverse complement strand
GGGCTTGTTCGTAGGTCTTCCAGTTCCGAATGCGATATAATGACTTTTGGCATGAGCGTGTTTTCTTGTTTTGGTTTGGCATAACCCAAGATTATACGCTTATGCCACTTTCATGCACCAACGCCGACAGGAACACAGGGGCTGTTTCCCTGTCTTGTGCTTATGACTCGAGACCCACACCAAAACCAACCAGTCCTGCGCGGCGGAGCGTCATTGGAAGAGGCGCAAGCTGCCGTAATCTTGCTGCACGGTCGCGGCGCATCCGCGCATGATATTCTCTCACTGGCGCAAGAGCTGCCTCAGCAAGGCGTTTGTTTTCTTGCGCCTCAGGCATTCGGCTCCACCTGGTATCCGTATCGTTTTATGGAGCCGCTGGAGCGCAACGAACCGTATCTCTCGTCGGCGCTGAATTTCGTAAATCGCGTGCTCAATTCCATACCGGTCGCCAACGTCTCGCGCGAGAAAATCATGCTGCTTGGTTTTTCGCAGGGCGCGTGTCTGGCGACAGAATTTGCCGTGCGCGCCGCGGCAAAATACGGCGGCATTGTCGGTTTGAGCGGTGGTCTCATCGGACCCGACGATATGTCGCGCGAGTATCCCGGCAATTTTGATCAGACGCCCGTGTTTCTCGGGTGCAGTGACATTGACCCGCACATTCCAAAGGAACGCGTGATGGAAACCCGCGATGTTTTCCAACGCATGGGCGCGGACGTCACGATGCGTCTCTATCCCAACATGGACCACACCGTCAACCGCGACGAGCTCGAGTTTGTCCGCGCGATGTTGGAGCAGCTCTTGTCCCCGCCATCGGCGTAACCAAAACGGTCCGAAACCCCCGGGAAACCTGCGGCGCACAGCATGACAGTCAGCTAATTTCCACGACGAGCAGTGTCACATCGTCAAATGGCGCCGCCTGTCCCTGATGCGCCGCCACCGCGTCAAGGATCGCATCCCCCATGTGTTCGAGCGGCGCGTCGAGATAGGCGGATGCAACCTCCTGGAGGCGCGCGCGTCCAAATTGCTCCTCGTCCTCATTCATGGCGTCTGTAATTCCATCCGTGTAAAGAACCAGGCGGTCGCCGCGCTCTAGCTGCAGCATTTGCTCGTTGAGGATAATCTCATCGCGGCTGAGCAGCCCCAACATTGTTCCGACCCCGCGCAAGGTGATCACCTCTTTTTGGCGCAGCACCAGAGGATAATCATGTCCCGCGCGCACGAATGTCATGACGCGGCTGCCGGTGTCAAGCACGCCATAAAAGAGCGTGACGAACTGTGTCGGCTCTGCCACCTCCAAGAGCAATTGGTGAACCCGCTGCAAGACCTGTTCGGGCGAAGGTTCGTTCCGGGCTTCCGCCCGCACCAGACTGCGCGTCAATGCCATAAATAGCGCGGCGGGCATCCCCTTGTCCGACACGTCGGCAATCACCAGCCCGACGCGGTCTCCTTCCAGCATAAAGACATCATAGAAATCGCCGCCGACCTGCCGCGCCGGCTCGTTTCGCGCATAGAACCGTATGCCCGCGACAAGTGGAAATTGGTGTGGGAGCATATTCTGCTGAACGGTCCGCGCCAATTCGAGCTCGCGTTCGAGCCGCTCTTTTTGCGCGATTTGTTTTTGCGCCGTTTCGAGTTGTTCGATTTTATCTCGCAATGAATCGAGCAGCTCTGCCCGCTGGATCGCGGCTGCGCTGGCGTTCGCCAGCGCGTGAAGCAGCGCGGCTTCGCGCGCGTCAAAATCTTTACGCACGGTGCTGTGAAAAATCATGGCGCCGACCACCTCGCGCTGGGCGATCAACGGTATCCGCATTCCCGCCCGAACAAACGCGCCTTCCACATCTGCCGCGCGGGTTGGAATTCCCGGAGGATAGCCCTCAAAAGGCGAGTATCCTTCGCCGACGCCGCTGGCGCGGAACAATTCCTGATACCCGACGCGCGTATGCAGCCATTTCGCGTCCCAGCCGTTGAGGGCGACGATTTCGGCAGTCTGGTCGTGGTGGAGCAGATAGAGGACGGCGCGGTCCGCCCCGCACAAGTCGTGAGCGCGACGGCAAACATACGCCGCCAACTCTTGCATGGTGTCGAGTTCGAGCAGTTTGTGCCCGACCTGCTGCAACGCAAACGATGCAAGATACTGCTGCTCGTGAGTGCGCGCGGCGACCTGGAGCTCGGTCACTTGTGACCTGAGAGACTGGGTCGCGCGCACGGTGTGTCTTTCGCCGGAGCTGACAAGATGCGCCATCCGATAAAACTGCGCCGCCTCCATCTCGTTCACGTCCGTCTGCGCCAGCAAGCCCTCGCGCGCCAGTTCTTGCGCATATTCGAGAAAAGAGAGCACGCTCGGCGTTTCTGTCGGTTCTGCTCCGCCATGCGCGCGCCACACGTCAAAGACAGAAACTTGGCCGCGCCGTCCCGTGCCGCTGCAGCGCGCACACCCGATCGCGCGCCAGGATGCGCCGTCCTGTGTTTTGCAGTCCTGGCATAGCGTCTCTATGCGCCGGACCGCGATCACCGCGCGCAGTCCCCGAATGCGGGCGCGCTCGTCGAGCGCCTCTTGCACTTGGCGCGCGACCCATCTGCCCGCCAGCGGGGTATCCATCTGAGTGACAATCAAACGGTCCCTGAGCGCGGCATCAAGCGCAGCGTCATAACACTCTTGCGAAAAGCGCTCTGCAAACACCTGCGAATAACCCGAGGCGGTTACACGTTTCAGCAGGTCGCCATAAGTTTCATCGCTCCTGGGCGAGAGGATTCTGATTTGGGCGCGCGAACGCGTGGGCAGGCGCAATTGCGCATGTTTTTCTTCGGTCAGGACTGCCGTACGCGTGTGTGGGTGCGCCGCCAGAGCGTGCCGCGCCACAATTCCATACAACAGACCGCGCCCGCTCGCCATCGTCACGCGCTCGAGATGCGGACGCGCGTCAAAACCCGCCACGATGACGAGCCCGCCGGTGGCGCTCGTGATCTCGTCCAGCAGGGGGTCCAGCTGCGGGAGATGGTGAAAGGAATTCAGATCGAGCATCAATCTTGTATTTTGTTGAAATCGGGATGCTTGGCAAATGACCCCTCACCCTGACCCGTCTCTCGGCGGAGGTGAGGGGATTTTTATGGGGTGTGGGGAACAAACGGGGGGACAAACCTTAAACTGACCATAAGGTAACCCAAAACTGTTTATAAAGTCCCTGCGTCTTTTTTCGGCTATGCTCTCTGGCGTTGACCCCGATTGTGTTGCAAGAACCCCCGCTCTCGTAATGCGATCGGGGTCCGCAGATCTCTTTTTGATTCATCGGGCATCAAGCCCATTTGTAAGGAGAAACAAAAATGACCCCGGTTCGTCAAGGTATGCCTGTGCTGCAGGACCAAATTGAACGCGAATCTCTTTTCGTCAACGACCTGCTGGCGCAAATCAATCAAGTGATCGTCGGACAGGAAAGATTGGTAGACCGCGTTTTGACCGCGCTGCTTGCCGATGGTCACGTTTTGCTGGAAGGTGTCCCCGGTCTGGCAAAAACATTGCTGATCAGGACTGTGGCGGAAGCGATGCACGCCCAGTTTGCGCGGATCCAGTTCACGCCCGATCTGCTCCCTGCCGATTTGATCGGAACGCAGGTGTATAACCCGCAGATGGGAGTGTTTAGCATCCACCGCGGACCTATATTCACCAACCTCTTGCTCGCCGACGAAATCAATCGCGCGCCTGCCAAGGTCCAGAGCGCGCTGCTCGAAGCGATGCAGGAACGGCAGGTGACGATTGCCTCAAAAACCGACAAATTGCCCGACTTGTTTATGGTCATGGCAACCCAAAACCCGATCGAGCAGGAAGGCACGTATCCACTGCCCGAGGCGCAGGTGGACCGCTTTATGTTCAAACTGATGGTGGACTATCCTGCGCGGACTGACGAGCGCAACATGCTCGACCGCATGACCGGCGCAGAGAAACCGCATGCGCGCCCCGTTGTCGAACCTATCACGGTCCTCAACGCGCGACGAACGGTCAAAAAGGTCTATGTGGACGAGCGTTTGAAAGACTATGTGCTCAGTCTCGTGGTCGCCACCCGCACCCCTGCTGAATTTGGCTTGGCGGATTTGAAACCCTTGATTTCCATCGGCGCTTCTCCGCGTGCCGGCATCTATATGATCGAAGCGGCGCGCGCCCATGCGTTCCTGCACGGTCGCGGGTTTGTGATTCCCGACGACATTAAAGAAGTCGCGCCCGATGTCTTGCGGCATCGCATCATTACATCTTACGAAGCGGAAGCGGAAAATATCACGAGCGACCGGCTGGTCAGCCAGGTGCTCGAAAAAATCCAGGTCCCCTGAGCGGCACTTTATCAAGGGGTTGTTTTTTCGAGCAGGTGAGGTATTGCATCGGGCCGGGTGTGATTCCTGACTTGTTCGAAAAAGCAACCCCTTTTGCTAGCCCGGGGTATTACAAATTTCTGAATTGCGCATACCTGCTCCACACAGGGGAATTGTCCTCACATGAACGAACCTACCACGATTGAACTGATGAAAAAAATACGCCGCATCGAGATCCGCACCCGGCATCTGGTGCAGGACTTGTTTGCGGGCAATTACTTGTCGGTATTCAAGGGACGCGGCATCGAGTTTGACCAAGTCCGCAAATACGAGTTGGGCGACGACGTGCGCAGTGTGGACTGGAATGTCACGGCGCGGATGGGTGAGCTGCACGTCAAGCGTTTTGTCGAAGAACGCGAGTTGACCATGCTCCTCGTCGTGGACATGAGCGCTTCCAACGATTTTGGCACACAGGGGCAATTCAAACGCGATGCCGCCATCGAAATGGCGGCGATGCTCGCTTTTTCCGCCGTGCGCAACAACGACAAGGTCGGCTTGCTCTTGTTCACCGACCGCATCGAAAAATACATTCCTCCTCGCAAGGGACGCAAGCATATCTTGCGCCTGCTGCGCGAACTTTTGGGGTTCCGACCGACCGGGCGCGGCACCGATATCAATTATGCCATCGAGCATGCCAACCGCATGATGAAACGGCGCGGCATCTTTGTCCTCGTTTCTGATTTTCAAAATGATCCCGAATCATATCGCCAAGCCCTGCTGATGGCGGGCAAACGACATGATTTGATTGCGATTGATTTGCGTGATCCGATGGAAACGAATATCGCCAATGTCGGGCTGCTGTCGCTTCAAGATGCCGAGACGGGCGAACTGGTCGAGGTGGATACCTCGGATGCCGCCTGGCGCGCTGCGTTTGCCAAGCGCACGGCAGAGTATGACGCCGCAAAAAAGCGTGTCTGGAATGCCGCGCGCGTGGACCGCATCGAACTGTTGACCCCCGAAGACCACGTCGGCGCGCTCACGCGCTTTTTCCAGCGACGCATCAAACGTATGGCGCATTAGCCGGGGCGTTTGCGCGGGGACGTTCGATTGAACGCCCTTGCGCCCCCACCACAACGATAGAGGCATATATAAATGTTCAAGAGATTATTGTTTTTGTTGGCGCTGGCGCTCGTGCTGGCATTCCCCATCGCCGTCTCGGCGGATGGGGGCGTTGATGCCAGGTTGGATGTAGGGCGGTCAGAGATCACCGTCGGGGATGTTGTTCCTTTGTCGCTGACAGTGACGCACCCGCGAGGGTGGCGCGTCATTTTTCCCGTGCTCGACAAGATGTGGGGCGACTTGAATGTCCGCGCTCAAAACGCGCCGCGGATCACAGATAACGGCGATGGGACGGAAACGACCAGACAGGAGATTGATGTCGCCTATTTTCGCCCCCAGCAGGTGATGACGCCCGAATTGCAGTTGACCGTGGTGAACGACCAGGGACAAACCCAGACGCTGAGCGTGGAGCCGACCGCGTTAAACGTCAAAAGTGTCCTGCAAGAGAACGATACTACGCTGCGCGACATCAAGCCCCAGGCGGAATTGTGGCAGTTGTCGAGTTCGCCGATCCCATTCATCGCCTCGCTTGCGCTGGCGGTGACGGCGCTTGGCGGCGCAAGTGTTTGGGTGTGGAAACAACGTCCGCAAACGGACAAACGTACGCCGCGCGAGCGCGCGCTGGATGAGCTAAAGGCGATAGATGCCGAGAATCTGGTTCGAGCGGATATCAAGGCATACAGCGTCCGCGTGTCCGATAGTTTGAGGAGTTACCTGACTTTTGGCTGCCAAATCAACGCGCACGATCTGACAACCGGCGAACTGGCGCAGTCGCTCAAGCAGCGCGGTGTCCCTGCCGACGTGGCGTCGCAGATTATCAGCGTGCTACGCGCGTGTGACGCGGTCAAGTTTGCGAACGATACATCGGATATGGCGGGGCTTGAGGCGTTGACGGCGGCTGCAAAACAAATTGTGCAGGTTTATCCGCCCGCGCCCGAACCGAAAAAACGCGAGGTCAAGAAATGAGTTTTCAATTTGCGAATCCGCTGGTGCTCGGACTGTTGGCGGCGCTCCCACTCTTAATCTGGTATTTGCTCAAAAGACGGGCTGCAGGTCCTGCGGCGCTCCAATATGCAAATGTGACGCCGGTCCGCGCCGGGCGCGGCTGGAAAGCGCGCATGCGCCCGCTGCTGAACGTCGCCCGCATCGCGGCGCTTGCCCTCATCATTTTTGGGCTGGCTCGTCCGCAGCTGGTCCAAGCCAAAGAGATCGTGCAGGGTCAAGGGCTTGACATTGTGCTCGCGCTCGATATTTCGGGCAGCATGGCTTCGCTCGATTTTCAGCCCGACAACCGCCTTCAAGCTGCCAAGCGCGTCATTGCCGATTTTATTGATGAACGCATCTATGACCGTATCGGTCTCGTCGTCTTTGCCAAAGAAGCGTTCAACCAGTCGCCCTTGACGACCGACCACGCCGTGCTCGACCGTCTGTTGGAACGGGTAGAATTGGCGCCCGACCTCAAGATTGAAGACGGCACCGCCATTGGTCTGGGGATCGCCAATGCGGCGCACATGATCAAGGATTCGAATGCTAAATCGCGCGTCGTCATCCTCTTGACCGACGGCGTCAATAATGCGGGACAGATTGATCCGGCTACAGCAGCTGATGCGGCGCAAGCGCTGGGCATCAAAGTCTATACCATCGGGATGGGACGCACGGGAGAGGTCCCGGTGCCGGTGACCGATGCTTTTGGCGGCACACAAATTGTCTATCAGGAAAGTCAAATTGACGAAGCGACGCTCAAGGACATTGCGGCCAAGACCGGCGGACTGTATTTCCGCGCCGAAGACACACGCGGCTTGCAGGAAATCTATGCCCGCATCAACGAACTCGAAAAGTCACAGGTCGAAATCATAAACTTTGCCAAACATGTCGAATTGATGGGATGGCTGCTCATTCCGGCGCTTGCGCTGGTCCTGGGCGAACAATTGCTCAGCCAGACCTTGTTCCGGCGCATTCCATAATTGAGAGGCAGGTTTGACGCTGGACGCAAACCTTGCCTGTCAAACTATTATCATGTCATTCGCACAACCACTTTTTCTCTATGCACTCGCGCTTGTTCCGCTCGCCGTGCTCTTTCTGGTCTGGGCGGAACAAAAGCGCCGCCGCGCGCTGGCGCGCATCGGTCAGCCGACTTTGGTCGAACGTCTTGCTGCAAACGTCAATGTGCGCGGGCGCTGGCTGAAATATGCTTTGTGGCTCGGCGCGCTGGCTCTGATGCTGATTGCGCTGGCGCGCCCGCAGTGGGGCGAGACCCGGACCTCGGCGCCGCAACAGGGCGTTCAGGTGATGGTCGCGCTGGATGTATCCAAAAGTATGCTCGCCCAGGATATCAAGCCCAATCGTCTGGAACGCGCCAAAATGGAGATCAGCGATTTGATGAATCGTCTCAAGGGCGATGAAATCGGTCTGGTCCCGTTCAGTGGCGCAAGCTTTATTCTCTTTCCGCTCACGAGCGACTATAGCACGGCGCGCAGCTTTCTCGAGACCGCCGACCCGGACGTCGTTTCGCGCGGCGGCACCGCCATCGGCGACGCGATTCGCACCGCCATGAATGGTTTTGACCCGAAACGGACGTCACAAAAAGTGATTGTCGTCGTGACGGACGGCGAGGACACCGAGTCGAACGCGGTTGCGGCGGCGCAGGAAGCGGCGAAACAAGGCGCGATCATTTACACGATCGGTTTTGGCTCTGCTTCCGGCGAGTTGATCCCCGAGTTTGACGACAACGGGAATCAAATCGGTTTCAAGACGGACAAGGATGGTAATCCGGTCCGCTCGGCGCTGGATGAGACCGCGCTCAAGGAAATTGCGGCGGCGACGAACGGCAAATATTTCCCCGCCACTCCCGGCGGCAGTGAGCTGGATGCCCTGTCGAATGAACTTGACCGTCTCCAAAAGGGCGACATTGTGAATCGGGAAACGGTCCAAAAGCACGAACAATTCCAATGGTTTCTAGCCCCGGCGCTGGCGCTCTTGTTCCTCGCCGAGCTGATTTCGGAGCGTAAAGATACGTCCTGGTTTGCGCGACGACCGTTGGCGGGATTGTCCCGGAGCGCCAAGCGAGGTGCAGCATGAAAACACAAAACAAGATCACCATGGGCAAAAACAAAAAGCAAAACGCCCGCAAATTGTGGCTCGTGGGCGCGACCGCCGGATTGCTGGTTCTTGCCGGGGCGCTTGGCACGTTTGTCTATAAATTCAACACTGCGGACGCGACGATCGCGCAAGGCAATCGGGCATTTGCGGCGCAGGACTATGCTGCCGCGCTGGAAAAATACCAGGCAGCGCAGCAGAGCGCGCCCATTTTTGCAGAGCCGTTCTATGACGCGGCGAATGCGCTATACAAGCAGAGCAAGTTTCAAGAGGCACAACCATTGCTTCAAGAGGCGCTCGCGCGCTCGAACGAATCAATCGCAGAATTTATTCGCTTTAATCTCGGCAACATCGCCTTTAACGCACAGCAGTTCGATCAAGCGATCGCACAATATGAAGATGCCCTGCGGTTGAATCCCGAGGACCGGGACGCCAAATATAACCTGGAGCTGGCGCTCTTGCAGCAGCAACAACAGCAACAACAGCAAGAGCAGAATCAAGACCAGCAAAATCAAGACCAACAGAATCAAGACCAACAGAATCAAGACCAACAGAACCAAGACCAACAGAACCAAGACCAACAGAACCAAGACCAACAGAATCAAGACCAACAGAATCAAGACCAACAGAATCAAGACCAACAGAATCAAGACCAGCAGAATCAAGACCAGCAGAATCAAGACCAGCAGAATCAAGACCAGCAGAATCAAGACCAACAAGGCCAAGAGCAAAAGGATCAGCAGAGCCAGCAAGGTCAAGAGCAAAAAGATCAGCAGAGCCAGCAAGGTCAAGAGCAAAAAGATCAGCAAGGTCAAGACCAACAGCAGCAGCAGGCGCAACAGGGTCAAGACCAACAACAACAACAAGCAAATGGCGGTCAGGGTGAACCTACGGACAAACAAGGGCAAGAACAGGGTTACACATACGTCCCCGGTGAATTGACGCGAGAGCAAGCAGAACAAATCCTGGCGGCGGTCGGCGGCAATTCACAGACTTTGATGGAAAAACTGCAGCAGTATCTCTATGTGCCCGGCGGCACACCCGAAAAGGACTGGTAAGAAATGAAGAAACAGATTTCTCGCGCACTCTTGATGCTTTCGGTGTTGGGTCTGATTTTTGCGCTCACGACGCCGCAGGCATTCGCCCAGTCGCCGTACGAGCTCAAGGCGCAGGTCAACACAAACGACATTACCACCGACGAGACGGTTACGCTGACGCTGACGCTGACCACGCCCGACGGCAATGCGCCGCGATTGAATATGCCCGCGCTGGATGGCTGGAATATTCTCGGATCGCAAACTGCCTCGCAATACAGCATCGTCAACGGCAAAGCGACGGCGAGCATGGCTTATGCTTATGAATTGCAGCCGACGCGCACGGGTGATCTCGAAATCCCGACACTCCGGCTAGAGATGAACGGACAGCCGGTCACGACCGATCCGATTACGGTGCATGTTACACAAGGAAACGGCACGCCGAGGCAACCCAGCACACGAGGAACAAGCCCATTTGGAAGCAGTCCGTTTGGCAGCAGTCTTTTCGGAAGCATACTGGGTAACGATCCGTTTAATGACCCATTCTTTTCCGACCCGTTTGGCAATGACTTGCTTTCGGGTCGCGCGAACTTGCAGCTGAATGCTGCCGCGGACAAGACGAGCGTCTATGTGGGCGAACCTGTCGAGTACACGGTGCGTATGGAAAGCGATGCGATGCTGCTTGGGGAACCCGAATACAAAGCGCCCAAGTTCACAGGGTTTTGGGCGCATCAACCACCCGTAACGCGGCAAGGTCCGGGAGTCACTGAAATCACGACCTTGCTGTTTCCAACCAAGGGCGGAGAATTGACGATTGATCCCGCGACGATCAGCTCGGCCGGCGGATTTTTCTCGGATGCGATAGAAAAGCAAACCGAGCCGGTGACGATCGAGGTCAAACCGCTGCCGGATGGCGCACCCGGGGAATTTAGTGGCGCGGTGGGGCAATTTGAAATCACGGCGACGCCGGACAAGACCGAAACGCGCGTCGGTGAGCCGATTGTGATGCGCGTCGAAATTCGAGGCGCGGGCAACCTGGATACCTTGCCCGATCCGCAGTGGGTGAACGACCCGAACTGGCGGGCGTTCGATGCCAAAGCAGAAACAAATAGTCAGGCGCAAAACGGCAATTTGGCAGGGACGCGCACATACGAACGCACATTGATTCCGACCAAAGAAGGGACGTTGACGGTCCCCGTCACGCGGTATGCGTATTTTGATCCCGCCGACGAGCAATATCATGTCATTGAAACCGAGCCGGTGACGATCCGGGTCGCGCCGGGTGATCCGAGTGTGGCGCAAAATGTGATTGACCCGCCAAGCGGCGCATCAAATCCCACCGCTGATTCCGCGGCGGGGTCGAGTGTGACGCCGCTCAAGCCCGCCGGGGCGGAACTGACGACCGCGGCGAAACCGCTGGTGGAGCAACCGTTGTTTCTTGCGCTGTTTCTCGTGCCGCTGGGCATCATTGCGCTCGACATAGGGTTGGGGCTGCGCAAGCGGTATCTGGATTCGAATATGGGGGAACTGCGAGCCGGGCGCGCGCTCAAAAATGCCCGCCGCAGTCTGAGACGCGCCGCACAGAGCAAGAATGTGTCGCTCGCAGTCTCTAACACGGTTTTGCATTATCTCGAAGACAAGACAAATCGTTCGCTTCTTGGCGTTTCGCATAGCGCTATCGCCCAACTGCTGGCGCAGCAGGGGGTGTCGGACGGCATGATCCACAATGTCATGCTCTTGCTGCTCGCGGGCGAAACATCCGAGTTTGGCAGTCCCGCTCAAGCAGCGCCCGCAAAGCTGATTGCAGATGCAGAGCTGGTTTTGAAAGAATTGGAAGGAGAATGGCAAGCATGAAACAGCGAACTCTTTTAGCCCTCGCTGCCGTGATTTTGGTGGGCGCGAGTCTGTTTGCGGCATGGCGGATGACTGCGCCTGGGCAGGTGGCGGAGGTGAATGTAGAAACCTTTGCGCGGGCGAACCAGTTGTATCAGAATGGGAATTATGCCGCCGCGACAAGCATCTATGAGCAGTTGGTGGCAAATGGGATCGAAAACGCCGACCTTTTTTACAATCTCGGTCTCTCTTTGGCGGCGATGGGGAATGCCGGGCGCTCGGACGAAATGTTTGCGGCTGCGCGCGCGCTCGCCCCGCGCGACGCGCAGATTGCCGCAACCGGGGGCGGGGGCTTGCCGCTGACCGAAAATGAGACCTTATTCCTTGTTCTGGCGAGCGCGGGGCTTGGGGCGCTTGTGTTTGTTCTGCTCAGCCCGCGAATCCTTTTCAAAAAGGGCGCTAGCGTGTAGAATATGCCTGTCTCACCCCCAACGCAATCAATCCCCGTCGAGCCGGGCGTGGATTGGCGGCGTCGTCCACACGCTTTCTCTTCCCCCCAAGAGAGCGGGGTAGGGGTGAGCATTGGTTGTATCCAGGAATGGCGCACCTCAGGGTGCGCCATTTTTGCTTGGACCATCGCGGTGCGGGGTGTCGGGGAGGGAACGAAACGACGTTCGTTCCTTGCTCGTTTTTTTTGGTTGAGCGCGATTATAATACATGGGACATGTCAAAACATATCCTGCTGATTGATGATGACGCCTTGCTGGTCAAATCGCTTGCTTTTACGCTGCGTCAGAACGGGTATGAAACCAGCACGGCGGGGAGCGCCGAACACGGACTGGCTCAAATCAACGTGACACCGCCGGACTTGATTTTGCTGGACATTGGTCTGCCGGGTCTGGACGGTCTGGAAACGCTCAAACGCATCGAAAAAGAAAAAAAGATTCCCGTCATTTTTCTCACGGCAAGACGCCGCGAATTGGACGAAGTGCTGGGCTTGGAATTGGGCGCGCAGGACTATATCACCAAACCCTTTAACGAGGATGTGCTTTTGGCGCGGATCAAGGCGGTGCTCCGCCGCAGTGAGCAGCTCGCCGAGCCGCGCGAGCCGTCTCTCCAACTCGTTTGCGGGGATGTAACGATGGACATTGCCGCCCACGTTGTCACTCTGCGCGGGGCGTCGGTTGACCTCGCGCCCAAAGCGTTCGAACTGCTGCGCGTTCTGATTGTTAATGCGGGACAGGTCGTATCGGTGGACCAATTGATCGAGCAGGTTTGGGGGATTGAATTTGCGGGCGAGCCACAGGTGGTCTATGTGCACGTGCGCTGGCTGCGCGAAAAACTCGAGGACGATCCCTCGAACCCCAGACGGCTCGTCACGGTGCGCGGGGTCGGCTACAAGTTGCTGTCATGAAATCGCTTCGTTCGCAGCTGCTCGTTTCACATATTTTGCCCCTGGTGATCCTTTTGCCGCTGTTGGGTCTCATTTTATTGTATGTGATCGAGACGCAGGTCTTGCTTGCGGGACTGACGGAGGATTTGGCGCGTCAAGCGACTTTTCTGGCAGAGCTGGCGGCAGAACAGCAAGACATCTTTGTGAATCGCGACGAGGGTGAATCGTTTGCGCGCGAAACCGGAGCGCAATCTCAACGGTATGTCTCGTTGTATGGGGCGGATGGCAACGAGTGGGTGGTTGTGGTGGAGGACGATGCGCCCGATGCCGCCGAACCGAGCGCGACCGAATTGGAAGCGCTCAAAGTGGGCAGGGTGCAAACGCGCGCGGTCTTGAGCGTTGATCTGGCGCAGACTACCGCCGAGGCGTTTGCGCCCGTGCTGAACGCGCAGCAGCGCTTGATCGGTATTGTGCGCGTGACCGAGCATATTGACCGCGTCAATGCGCGGCTGACCCAAATCCGTTTGTTGATTTTGGGTTCGACGCTCGGTGCGCTGGTGTTGGCAGTCGGGTTGGGGACGTATTTAGCTCGTCGCACGTCGCAGTGGCTGGAGCGCGTGACATACGCCATCGGCGGGTTGGCGCATGGTGAGCCAATATCGGAGGCGACCGAACGTATGCCAATCGAGTTCCGCGCCGCGTTCGACGCCGTCGGCGATTTGCAGACCCGCCTGCGCGAATCCGAAGAGACGCGCAAACGCCTGCTTGCGAATCTGGTCCACGAGCTGGGGCGTCCGCTCGGCGCACTGCAAGCGGCGATTCATGCCTTGCAGCAGGGCGCAGACAGAGAACCTGCGCTGCGTGAGGAATTGTTGCAGGGGATGGATGGGCAGGTCGAGCGTCTCAAACCGCTCCTCGATAATCTGGCGAGTTTGCACGGCGGATTGTCCAGCGCGTTGACGCTGCATCGTGCTCCGACCGACTTGAATACGTGGCTGCCGCAGATTCTGGTCGGTTGGCGTGAGGCGGCGGAACAAAAGCATCTGGCTTGGGTCGAGGAGATTCAGCCGAATTTGCCGCCGGTGAACATGGATGCAAATCGGATGGCGCAGGTGATCGGCAATCTCTTGTCCAACGCCATCAAATACACGCCCGAAGGTTCCGGCAAAATTCGAGTTTTGGCGGAACGACGGGACAACGAAATATTGATTGCGATACACGATACGGGGGTTGGCATTTCCCAGCAAGATATGGAGCAGATCTTTGACCCGTTCTATCGCGGACAAAACGCGCGATTTCCGCAAGGCATGGGACTGGGGCTGGCGATTGCCCGCGAGATTGTGGATGCGCACGGCGGGCGGCTTTGCGCGGTCAGCGAGTTGGGAACGGGGAGCCGGTTCGAGGTTTTTCTTGGCTTGTAGGAGACAGGCGCGCGTAAAACAAAAATGCCGCCGCGCGTTCGGACGCGCGGCGGCGTTTTTGTTCGCTCATTCGACATTTTCAAAAATCGCAGCTGCCCCCATGCCCCCGCCAATGCACATGGTGACCATCCCGAACTGTGCTTTGCGGCGCTTGATTTCGTGAATCAGCTGCACGGTGAGTTTTGCTCCGGTCGCGCCAAGCGGGTGTCCGAGCGCAATCGCGCCGCCGTTCACGTTGACCCTCTCCTCGTCAATTTCCAATTGGCGGATGACTGCAATCGCTTGCGCCGCAAACGCCTCGTTGAGTTCTACAAGGTCAATATCCTGCAGGGCCAAGCCCGCGATTTTCAACGCCTTGGGAATTGCCTGCACGGGACCGATGCCCATGACCTCGGGCGCGACCCCGCCCACGGCGAATGACACGACGCGCACGAGCGGTTTCATGCCCATTGCGCGCGCCTTTTCTTCGGACATGACGACGACGGCGCCCGCGCCGTCGCTGGTCTGCGACGAATTGCCTGCCGTGACCGTGCCGCCGTTGCGGAACACGGGTTTCAAATTTGCCAGCGCTTGAAGCGTGGTATCGCGGCGCGGTCCTTCATCCACCGCAAAAGTATAGTTTTGCTCGTTCGTGCCGCCGGCATCCGCTTGAACCAAATTCACATTCAACGGCACAATTTCGTCGGCGAATTTGCCTGCCGCGATGGCTGCGAGGGCGTTTTGATGTGAACGGAACGAGAACAGGTCCTGCGCCTCGCGCGAAACGTCATACTGTTCGGCAACATTCTCTGCCGTCAGACCCATGCCCATATACACGGCGGGGTATTCCAGCGCCAGAGACGGGTTTGGCGCAAAATGAAAACCGATCATGGGCACCATGCTCATGCTTTCCGCGCCGCCCGCGATGATACAGTCGCCCCAACCTGCGCGAATTTGCTGCGCGGCGAGCGCAATCGTCTGTACGCCCGAAGCACAAAAGCGATTGACGGTCATGCCCGTCACGGCATTCGGCAAACCCGCGCGGATCGCGGCAATGCGACCCATGTTCAACCCCTGTTCGCCTTCGGGCATCGCGCAGCCGATAATCACATCGTCCACATCTTCGGGCGTCAACCCACCCGCGCGGCGAAACGCTTCGCCGACCACAACGCCCGCCATGTCGTCAGGGCGCGCGGTGCGTAGTTTGCCGCGCGGGGCTTTGCCGACGGCGGTCCGAACTCCGGAAACGATAACTGCTTGTCGCATAAGTAAACTCCTCGAGATTCAACGCTCTGGCTCGTTCAACATCCCGCGCCGCAGCTTGCCCGTCGGGCTTTTGGGCATTTCCTCGCGAAACTCGAAAACGCTCGGAATCTTGAAATCGGCGATTCGACTGCGGCAAAATTCCGCGAGCTCCACCTGGGTGCAGGGACCGCGCCGCACAACGACCGCCTTGACCCTGTCATCTCCATATGCTGTGGGGACGCCAACGACGGCAACTTCTTTGATCATCGGATGCGCTTCCAGGATCTCTTCCACTTCGCGCGGGTCAATCTTGAACCCACCCTTGTTGATGAGAAATTTCAAGCGCCCCTGCAAATACAATCGTCCCTGTGCGTCCAATCGCCCCAGATCGCCGGTGTAAAAAAAGCCATCTCTAAAAACCTGTGCGTTCAGTTCGGGCAAATCGTCATACCCGAGAATTGCCCAGGGGCTGGCAACAATCACCTGTCCAACTGTCTCTGCTCCGAGTCTTTCGTCGGCATCATTCACAACCGCAAAAGACACCCGCTCCAGCGGCGCGCCGACGGAATCGAGGGTGTTTTCAATGTCGTCCGACAGGTTCACGCTCATTGTGCCTGTTTCGGTCGAACCATACAACTGGCGAATGTAATGACCGAATTGGGCATGAAATTCGCGGTTGTATTTGTTGGGCAGAGGCGCGCTTGCCGAAATGCACAGGCGCAGGGACGAAAAATCAGGGGGGCGCTCGAAACGCGTTTGTGCCAGCGTGATAAACATGAATGGCACCGCAATAAACATCGTCAGCCGTTCGCGTTCGATCAACGCGGCAACCGGTTGACGTTCAAACGCGGCAGGGTAGAGCGTCGCGCCGGCGCGAAAACTCGACAACATTGTGCGCATCAACCCGTTGACGTGCGAAAAAGGCGCAACGCCCAGAAAGCGGTCTTGCGGCGTGAGCTGCAGGGCGTGCGCGAGCGCATCCAATTCCCACAAGATTTGTTCGTGCGTGCGCGCGATGCGTTTCGGTGTGCTCGTGGAACCTGACGAGAACTGGAACATGACCGGGGTGTGCGGGTCAACAACGGGCGGCTGCCAGTCTGTCTGCGCGGGCAAAGCATCCCACGTTTCCTCCAGCAGCAGCTCACAGTGCGTGCGCGCTTGCGGCAGGACTGTTTCGCACAACGCGCGATAGGACGCGTTCGTCAAAATCAGTCCTAGTTCGCACGCATCAATAAAATAAAGGATTTCACTTTGTTGGTAATGATCGTTCAACGGGACGGCGAGCGCGCCCGCATTCAACACCGCCCAATACGCAATTACAAACTCGGGGCTGTTGCGGAATAGGACGCCCACGCGGTCTCCGACGCGGACCCCGCGCGCCTGCATTTCTGCCGCGAGCGTATAGACCCGAGCGCGCAGTTCATCATAGGTCAGCACGCGTTCACCATATACGATGGCGTTGTGGGCGGCGTGTGTCGCCGTTTGGCGCGCAAAAAGTTCGGGTAGGGTTTGCATCAGGTGACGGTTTTGCCTGCGACGACAGTCTTGTGCTGAACGTACGCAGTCAGTGTGCCCAGCGACGAAAACAACTCGGTGGTCAGCTCGGCGTCGGGAATCGAAATTGCGAACGCGTTTTCCAAACCCAGTCCGAGCCGCATCGCCTCGACTGAATCCAAGCCAATCCCGCGCCCGAGCAGCGGCGTTTCGGCAGTTGCGTCCGAAATGAGGCAAGGGTCTACTTGCAGGGCGTCGGTCAAGATCTGTTTGATGATGGCTTGGATTTCGTCCGGGTTCATTTTTGGATCGCAGCTATTGATTCACCGGGCACGACAAATGGGTCCATTTGTCCTGCTCAGTTGCGCAGCGGTTTGCCCGTGTTCAAAAAGTGCCAGATGCGTTCGCGCGTCTTGTCTTGTCCGCACAACGAGATGAACGCTTCGCGTTCCAGGTCCAAAATCACCTGTTCGTCCACCCACGCGGGCGCGGTCAGTTTGCCGCCGCACAGCACCGTGGCGAGTTTCTCGCCAACCAGCGCATCATACTCGGAAATGTATTTGCCCGAAAGCATCGAATAGATCGCAACACGCATCGCCGCCAGCGCGCGTTCACCGGCAGCATAGATTTGTGTGCGGGCGGGCGGCTGATACCCCTCGGCGACAAGATGGAGCACGGTTTGTTTGGCGTCGGCGATCAAGTGGTCGCGGTTCATCACGATGCGCGTGTCGGGACCAAAAAAGCCCAATTGTTGCGCCTCAAGCGCGCTCGTCGCAACTTTGGCTGTGCCGACGGTTTCAAAGACGCGCTGGAGATAGGGCAGGACATCAACGTTGGGCGTCTGCATGGCAGGCGACACCACGCGCCGCAGCATTTCTTTTAACCCGCCGCCTGCGGGGATCAGACCCATGCCCACTTCCACCAGCCCAACATACGATTCGGCATGTGCGACGATGCGGGCGCCTGCCATTGCCACCTCGCAGCCGCCGCCCAGTGTATAGCCAAATGGGGCGGTGACGATGGGTTTGCGCGAATAGCGGACGAGCATCAAAAAGTCTTGCAGCGCCTTGGCGACCTCGTCAATCTTGTCCCATTCGCCATTTTCGGCAGCGATCCCGACGGTCAAGACGTTTGCCCCCGCGCTGAAATGTTCGCCCTGGTTGCCAATGATCATGCCGTCGAAATGTTTGTCCAGCTCTGTCAGCGCGTCCTGCGCGACCTCGATAATGTTGTCGTCCAGCGCGTTCATCTTGGTGTGAAATTCGAGGACCGCGACGCCGTCGCCCAAGTCGCGAAGCGTCGCGCTGTCGTTCGCGGTCACGACGCGTTTGTGCGCGAGCTGAATGTTCTTGAGCGAAACAGGCAGGGCTTTATATTTTTTCGAGATGGGGTCATAGCACGAACCGTTATGGTAAAAGGTCTCGTGCCCGTTCGCCAGCATCTCTTTGACCCACGGCGCGACGGCAATGTCCTGACTTGCCATTCGCTCCACCGTCCGCGCGACGCCGAGCATGTCCCACGTTTCAAAGGGTCCCGCCTTGTGAGCAAAACCCCATTTCATGGCGTTGTCTATGGAAATAATGTCGTCCGCGATTTCGGGAATTCGATGAGAGGCATATGCAAGATAGTGCGCTGTCACGTCCCAGATAAACATGGCGGCTCTGTCATCCTGCGAAACGATATAGAGCAGCTGCTCGGGAAGAGTGTCGAGCATCTCGGCGTTGCTGATGGAATCGTAGATGAACTTGTCGGGGCGTTCGTATTCGAGCGTATCGAGGTTGAGGGCATAGAATTTCTTTTTGCCGCTTTCCTCGCGCACCTCTTTGTAAAAGCCATGTTTTGTTTTGTTGCCCAACATGCCTCGTTCGACCATTGTTTTGAGCAAGGCGGGCGGTTTGAGGTCGGCGCGTGCCTCGTCCTCGGGGACGGCATTGTAGAGGTTTTCGGCGACGTGATACATCACATCCACGCCAACAATGTCGGCGAGGCGAAACGTTGCGGATTTGGGATGCCCGATCGCTGTGCCCGTGATTTCATCCACTTCGTCCACACGATACCCATTTTCCAGCGTATAGCGCATGGCGTAGGTGCCAAGATACGAGCCGAGACGGTTGGCGATAAAGTTGGGGCGGTCCTTGCAAATCACGACCCCTTTGCCCAGTCGGTCCTCGGCAAACCTTTTTACAAATTCCACCACCTCGGGCAGGGTATCAGGGGTCGGGATGACTTCGAGCAGCGGCAGATAGCGCGGCGGGTTAAAGAAATGGGCGCCAAGAAAATGCTGTTTCAAGGACTCGCTGCGCCCCTCGGCGATTTGGTGAATCGGGATGCCCGAAGTGTTGGAAGAAACGATGCTTGCGGGCTTGCGCTCGGCATCAATGCGCGCCATCAGCGCGCGCTTTGCTTTGAGATCCTCGACAATGACCTCGATGATCCAGTCCGCCTGTGCGACCATGTCAAAGTTGTCTTGCAGATTGCCGACGCGAATGCGTTCGGCAACTTGCGGGGCAAAAAGCGCGGCGGGTTTGGATTTCAGGACTGCCTGCATTCCTGCATTGACGATGCGGTTGCGCACGGCGGGATGATCGAGTGACAGTTTCTTGATTTCTTCATCGGCAGTGAGTTGGGTGGGGACAATATCGAGGAGCGAAACGTCCAGCCCGGCGTTTGCATAAAGTGCGGCAAGCGCGCCGCCCATGGTGCCCGACCCAATGACGGCGACGCTGCGAATATCAAACGACATTGTAGGTGACTCCTTTGTGGAGAGCGGAAAACAAAATCGCGATGCTGTTCGGGATATGGTAGACCGCGGTTGTGACGCAGTGCGTCATAAACCTATGCTCATTGTAGCACAAGGGGCAGGACGTGTCTACCAACCGGTAGGTAGATTCCCGTTGTGAGACACCGGTGTAGCTTGGCAGCGTTGGCGCACCGGAACAATCTAGGGCAAAAGGTTGTGCTGCTCGAGAATCGCGTCGGGAACGGGGACGATGAGGATTTTGGGAAAGCGGTCGCGTTCCACGACGTCGCGGGTGGAATAGACGACCCGGCCCTGCGCGTCAAGAATGTTGACATACAAATCGGGGAGGGATTCGACGCGCCAATCGGGACCGTCCTCGGCGTCCTTGTACTTGTTCTCGTCAAATTGAAAAAAGATTTCGCCTTTGTCGTCAGACACCTCTGTGCCCAACAAATCATCCTCGCTTTTCCAATCCCGGTCATACAGCGCAACTTTGAGTCCGGCCAAGCCCTTTCTCTCGTCTTGGGCTGATACCATCTTGACCCGCAGAATGAGTTTCATTTTTTTTCTCCTCGCGGCGCTCTGCCGCAACAATGCGCGTAAACGTTGACGATACTTGATGTTCGGCGCGGGCGCGCTTCCTCGCGTGCGCGCAAGCGGATCATGTCACATTCCGCGAATCAGGCCACCGGGCTGGCACGTGCGGCAAAAGTTGGTGATGCGCTGGTTCGCCGTGATAGCGGAAATGACAGTGCCGCAGTGCGGGCACGGTTCGCCCGTTTTCATGTGAACGTTAAAGAAATCGCGCGGTTCGAGATGAATGTTTTCGCTCATTTCGGCGCGCAATATTTCAATAGACTCGCGCAGTGTGCTGATCATCGCATCATACAGACGGTCAATTTCCTGCGCGGTCAGCTGCGTGCGTTTGCGATACGGATGGAGGCGCGCGTTCCACAAAATTTCGTCCGCATAGGCATTGCCGATCCCTGCCAGAAATTCGCCCCGTGTCAACACACCCTTGATTTCGCCGCGATACTGGCGCAACCGTTCGCGAAACTGCGCGCGCGTGATATCAAACGGCTCGGGACCCATCCCCTCAAACTCGGGGATGCGTTCGACGTGGTCCGTCAAATAGAGCTGTCCCATTGCCTTGTCGTCGTAGTAGCGCAGCTCGGCTGCGTTGTCCAGAGTTAACACCATCGCCGTCTTTTTGTAGCGTTTGACCTCGCCGCTTGCGAGTTGAAGCCGTCCCGTCAATTTGGGGTTGATGACCAGGTTTGATTGCAGGACGTCGGACCCGGGCGCTGCGCCGAGTCTCGCAAGCTCCAGGATGATGAATTTGCCGCGGCGTGAGACGCCCGTAATGGTCGTGCCCGTCAGCGTTTTGGCAAAACCGCGTCCCGTCAGGTCGCGGACGACAAGCGCCGCGCCCGGCTGGACCAATTCAACGCGTTCGATAGTTTTGCCCCCGACCCGCTTTCCCAGCACATCGCGCACAATTTCGAGTTCAGGCAGCTCCGGCACCAATGTATTGTATCATGTGGCATTGTTGGGGCGAAGCGTCGCGCGCCAACGGGTGTGACGCGCGATCCCGAAGGGCTCTGGCGCGTCAATCTCATCTTCCGAGGTGCCCGGTGCGTGATTTGCGACTGGCGCGGATATATTTTTTCGTGTTTTTCGGGGCAATAGGGTTCTATGCCCCATTTGTGAATCTGTTTTATCGCGAACGGGGTCTGAGCGGCGCCGAGATCGGGCTGGTCGTCACTGTCGGCTCGATTGTCGGGCTTGTTGCTGCGCCCCTGTGGGGCCGCTGGAGCGATGCCGGCGTTTTTTTGCCGCGCCTCTTGCAATTGGGGCTGATTGCCACGGGAATCACGCTCTTGGTTTTGAGCCGACAGAGTGTCTTTGGAATGGTCGCACTCGTGATCGGTCTATTTGGATTGGCCAGCTCGGGGCTTGTGCCGCTCTCTGACGCGCTGGCGCTGCGTATCAGCGCGGCGCGGCGCGCGGGATATGGCAGTATTCGTGTTTTTGGTTCGGCGGGCTGGGCGGTGATTGCTTTTTTCAGCGGCTGGCTGTTTCAATATACCGGATTGGTGGCGGGATTTTACGGCGGGGCGATCATGATGGCGGTGTCCGCGCTCTTGCTATTATTTGTTCCCGCCTCGGATGCCACGGCGCTGCCAGAGTCGCGAGTCCGCCAAGAGGGCGGGGTGTTGAATGCAGCGCGCACAGTCTGGCGCACACGCGCGCTGTCGGGTCTTGCCCTGGCGTTGATCGTGCGCGGGATACTGAGCGACGGACACTTGCAGTTTGGAAGCATCTATATGGAGCAGTTGGGCGCAACCACCATGGCGATCGGTCTGGCGAGCACGGTGCAGGCGATGGTGGAATTGCCCTGTATGTTTCTGACTGACCGCGTGGTGCGGCGGATCGGCGCGACGCGCACGCTGCTTGTCTCGTTCCTGATTGCGGGCGGCAAGTTGATGTTGGTGCTGGTCTATCCCTCCGTGCCGACAATTTTTGCGACGCGCGCAATCGAAGGGCTGGCGTTCAGTCTCTATGCGATCGGGCTGATAAATTATGTCACGGGGCGGTCGCCGTCGGCGCAAATGGCTACGCTGCTCGCGCTCTTTACCGTTACGCTGACCGCTTTTATTCAAATTCTCGGCGCGCCGATCGGCGGAGTGGTCTTTGATCTCGCGGGCGCTTATTGGTTATATGCGCTGGCGTTGGTCGGGAACCTGGCTGCGTTTGGGATCTTGTTTGTCTTGACGCGCGGCGAGCCGGACCAGGTTCCGGACAAGCGTGTTGGCAGGACGGTGTGACGGGATTGCATCCGGAAGGATTCCATGAGCTTGCGCGTTGGAATTGACGCACAAGCCGGACGGGGAGCGCGCGGCGACCGCGCGCTCCCCTGCGAGTTATTCGGCGAGGGCTTGAACGACGCCGCCCGGATGAGCAACGCGTTGTGTTTCGGTGGACTCGACCGCGAGAACAGAGGCGGCGTAAAGGATGGTGATTATCCAGACGAGGTCGGCGAGCAAGAGATGGACGATTTGCATCCATGTTGGCGCGAGCAGAATGATATTGACCACGCCGGCGACAATCTGTCCGACAACGAGCAGGCGCACTGCCGATGAGAGTCGAGCCGTCGAGCCGCCGCGTCCTCGGAATGCCCAGGTCAGCGAGAGCAGATAAATGCCGGTAATGACTGCGATGATGGGATGCAGGACGCGGAGTTGAACGAGAAAATGTGCGGTCGGATTCATATCTTGTTGGATCCCCGCAGCGAGCGAGGATGCCGGAAACAAGGTGTCGCCCAGCGCGGTGAGCGCGCCTGCCGCGCCGGTGAGGACCAACCCGACCAAGCCGATGCCCATTGCCGTCGTGTGCCAACGGTTGGCGCGCAGGTCGAGGGCATGACCTCCCGATGCCCACCAGGCAGTCAGCGCGAGCGCTGCGAGAAGCAAAAAGGTGTTGACCAGATGCAAGCAAATGGAAATTGCGCGCGCCGTGGACTGGTCCATGCCCGTCCATCCCATGAGGACGATGGCAGCGCCGATGAGCGCTTCGATAATGATAAAAATGCCCGAAGCGATCGCGCCATCGCGCACGCGTCCGCGCGGGTATTTTCGAAACGCCCAGATCACCATCCCCAGCACCAGCAGCAATGCCAAACCCGACATGGTGCGATGCCCAAATTCGATGGCGCGCTCGATGGTCGGGTTTATGGGGACGACCTCGCCGTTACAAAGGGGCCAGTGACTGCCGCATCCCGCTCCTGACCCCGAGGCGCGCACAAATGCGCCCCACAGGATCACGAGGATGTTGTAGGCGACGACGAACCATGCATATTTTGCAAAACGATCGAGGACCATGAGTTTTGTTCTTGCCTTTCTCTACCCGGGAACTTTCGGCGAGTATTGTTTATTCTTCCAGCGGAGGCAGTGAAACGCCACCCATCCCCTGTGCGCTGCGGCGGGCGAGCGATTCCCTGAGCATGAGGAGGAGCGCTCGTTTGCCGGTGTTGTGGTCATTGCTCATGTTATTGCTGTGACGCCGATAGTATAGGACAATATCCGAATGTACACACAGGCGCAGACCCAGTTCACGCGCCCGCATAAACCAGTCCAAATCGTAATTATGCTCGTGAGTTCGAGTCATGCCCAAATGTTCGATTGCCTGCCGGCGAAAAAGGGCGCTGCCAAAACTGGGTGTCAGGACCGGCTCGCCCCAATTTTCAAAGCGCATGGTATCCCCGTCAGTTTCGACCAAACGCTGCAGTTGGGTATAGCCGTTAACAATCAAAAGGTCCGCGCGGTCGTCCAATAGACGCAGCTGTAGGCGCAGTTTGTCCTCTGCCCAGACATCATCCACATCCAGAAACGCGAGAATTTCCCCCTGCGCGGCGGCGATGCCTTCCAGGCGTGTCGCAGCCAGCCCCTGATGCGGAAATGAGAGGCAGCGAATATTCCCCGGCAAACGTTCTGCCACCTGCGCCGTATCATCGGTGGACCCATCGTCCACGACGAGAATTTCCAGCGAGTCACAGTTCTGCGCCAGAATGCTCGCAACCGCTGTCTTGAGGAAATGCGCGCCATTCCGGACGGGAATGATGGCGCTCACGCGCGGGATTTCGCTCACGCCGCCGGTCCTCCGACGAATTTTAACAATTCGTCCAAATCCGGAAATTCCGCGAGCGGCTGCACCGATCCGGTCTCCGGGTTTGTGCGGCGCGCGAGTGATTTTTTCAGGGCTTGCAGGGCGTACAATTTTGCCTTGCGCGTATCCGCCATCAGACTCTTGGCGTGAATGCGATAATATGCGAGAACGCGGGTCACAAAGACGATTGGCAAGTTTTGTTCGCGGACTCGCAAAAACCAGTCCATGTCTTCCGCGTATGCGAGTGTCTCGTCGAGCAAGCCGACCCGGTCGAACGCTGTGCGGCGCACGAGGGCGGTGCTGAACGCCTGCGCCGCCCATGGACCATAGACTGCCTGCGAATTTGCCAGGTCAACACGCTGCATCAATCCCAGGACGATATCCGGTGGTGGCGCGTGCGGTTCCAGGAATTTGGCGATACGCCATTCCAGCGCCTCCGGCGCCCACAAATCGTCGTCATCGAGAAAAGCGATCAGTTCCCCGGTGGACGCGCGGATGCCCGCGTTGCGCGCGGCGGCAGGTCCCCCGTTGGGACGATAGAGATACTGTATGCGTTCGCCCAATGCGGAGATGGTTTCGCGCGTCTCGTCGGTCGAACCGTCATCCACCACAATGATTTCGCATGGAGTGACAGTCTGGTCCAGCACACTGTTGATGGCTTGGATTACCAGTCCGGCGCGATTGAATGTCGGAATAATGACACTGACCGTCGGATTCATAAGGATTGCTGTCGTCGGTCCAGAGATTTTTTCAGGATTTGCAAATAGGCGCGGCGCTGATCCATTTCGCGAATGCCCATATTGTTCTCATGGAGCCGCCGCTCGAGCAAAACATCCTTTAGCATTTCGCTCTCGAGCTTGAGCTCTGTCGCGCGAATATACCAGTCAATAAAATCGCCGACGCGATACCGTGTATCAAAAAGCCCGACGCGAAAAAAAGAGGCGCGCCGGACGACCAGCGTGCCTTTAGAATAGCCCTCAGTGGGTGTGTAGCACGCGTTCGGATCGTTCGCCGCATCCCCGCGAAATTCGCGGACATGCGCAAATACCATATCAAGCGCCGGGTCGGTCAGCAGGCGGGTCATTTGCTTTTCCAACTTGGTCTCGGCCCACAGATCGTCGGCGTCGAGAAAGGCGAAATAATCCGCCCGGGCGAGCGAGATGCCTTGATTCAACGCCGCGCTCAACCCGGAATGCGTCTGAAATGTGTAACGGACAAGGTCGTAGGTTTGAGCGATGGACGCGCTGCCGTCGGTTGAACCATCGTCAATGACGATGATTTCAAGCGGACGATACGTTTGCGCGACGATGCTATCGAGCGCGGCGGCAAGAAAAATTTCTCCGTTATATACGGGCACAATCACACTGACAAGTGGAGAGGCAATCATGTTGTTTGGCTCTCTAGTGCATCTTTAACAAAGTGATTTTGCGAGTGGCTCAAGTAATTCGCAGTGATAATACTCGCACACGCGTTGCATCAGTTCTGCGCCGGTTAACAAGCGCGCGGGCTCGACAATCGCGCGTTTGC
>JADZCJ010000085.1 GCA_020851635.1 Anaerolineae bacterium | reverse complement strand
TCTTGCTGACACACCTTACATTCGCACGCATGAAGTGGACGGATTGAAGTGGACATGCTCATCCTCGCAACAGAATTTCGCTGAGTATAGCATGTTCGGGAACTTATTGTTTAACGAACCCTTACCGTCCAAAGCCACAAATCCAAGAAAGCGCCTGACGCAGCGTGCCGGGAGGGGAACGAAACAGCGTTCGTTCCTTACCGTGCAAAGCCACAAATCCAAGATAGCGCCGGACGCAGCGTGCCGGACGGGGAACGAAACAGCGTTCGTTCCTTACCGTGCAAAGCCACAAATCAAAGATAGCGTCGGACGTGTTCGGTATAGTCCAGATACGCTTTGCCGTAATGTCCCTTGAGGTATTCTTCCTCGCGCAGGACCTGACGATGAATCAGCCATGCCGCTGCCACCGGATAGACGAGCAGAATCCAGTTTGGAAAGATCAAGAATTCGCCGACCAGGACAAAACCAAACGCAACATAAATCGGGTTCCGGGTGTAGGCGAAGATACCGGTGGTGATGAGCTTGTCGGGGTGCTCGTCGTCAATGCCGACCCGAAAACTTGCGCCAAAAGAAACAAGACTCGCCGCCAAGAGTGCAAGTCCTGACAGACACAAGACTACACCAAGCCACGCAATGACCTCGGAATCGAAAAACGTTTGCTCGCTGACGGTGGGCCAGTCAAACGCATTGGCAAAGACGAGATAAAAATAAAACAGGGCAAAAGGAGGAAGCAAGAAATCCGACTTGTCCCGCTTGCCGAAATTCAACGCCTGAATCCCTCTTTTTCTCAACATCACGACGCGGGTCAGGACAAGGACCATCAATAGAACGAGTACCAGCGCCCCGATATAGCCCGGCATAAGCGACCTCCTCAAATTTTGTGATGGGCACGACGTCCCGGACCTGCCGTGTCAGGGTAAGCGAAGATTCTTAGATGGGGATGAGAACTACGGAGGGTTTGTCCTATTTCAGCTTGCCTTTGACATTCTCAATATCTGTGGTCAAGCCGAGAAGATACTGTATCGTAGCGTTTATACTTGTGAACTTTTTGAGATGATATTCGTCCTCTGAGGTTTTAAGCAAGAGTTCGATGCTTTCCACATTCGCGATATCTGTCTCATCGCTTTCTATGGCACTGACAATTTGGGTGCGGATTTTCTCGACATGACCAACTAAAATTTCGCTGGCAATCTCTTGCCTCGCAGTCGAGTCCAATTGGACCCATTTGTTCCATGCTATTCTCGGAGTCTCATCGTCTTTTTCATCCCAATCAAATTCGATCCCGCGCCTCCCAAGCACAGCGACCATTTGAGCAAAAGGAATTTCGATTATTTCCACGCCAAAGCTATTCATCAATTTCTTTGACGGGGCGGACCAATTCCCCATCAATATAGCGATGCTTTTGCGGACGGTTGGGTAGGTTGTGCGCAACTTGTAGTGTGCTACACATGTCCAAGATGCTTTGTCTCGATTGTGTTTTGTGTACCGGATGTATTTCGATTCGACAAGAATGAACGGTTCTCCATCCTTATTTTCGACGGCGAGATCAATTTGATATTGTGTCCCGGTATCATTCACCATCAGCAACTTGGAGCCTTTGCGTTTGTCGGGACGCTTGCCACCCACATCCACATATAACCCGTAGGGTTCGACTACTTGCTGAATAATACGTTGAATCTCGGCTTCTACTACATTTCCAACTGCTTCACCGAGTTGGCTGGCATAATTTGGCATGAGTGACTATTTTGTTAATGTGATGATACTTTCTGAAAGCGGGACGTGGTGGCGTTGCGTGTTGCCGCGCCATTTATCGCCGCGAGTCCGCAATTGTTGCACTTTTGCTTCTCGAAAACCAGCTGCCAAGCCGATCTCTGCAATATAGTCGTCGGTAGGCACAAAAACTCCGTATGGGGCCGAGTCACCGACAATCCAGATAGAATTACCGCCGCGTTTCATTACGCGATACGTATCGTTCAAGACCTGTGTAATATCATTAAAGTATTGACCCACCAAGATATCGTAGCTTTTCTTGCCGGTATGTTCATTGCGTAGTTTTGAAAGGCGGTTTACCTTGACCTGTAATTCCGCTGCAAGCGCCGGAGCCAGCGTTTTGAGGTTATCGGAAATAATATTATCTACCTCGAATCGATTGCGACTGATTTGTGTCGTCGCTGACATGATCAAGCGCGAGCGGATTTTCTCTGTAATATCCCCCCACGAGCTGGCAAAACCGTTAAAATAGGTCTCTAGACGTGTTCGATCCGCATAATCATAATTATTCAGATAGGGTGGAGAGGTAAAGCTCAAATCAAACTGGTCTTGTTCCATCTCGGTCGCGCGCGCGTCGCCCAATATAATGTGAGCGGCAGTTTTGCGGGCATCGGGTGGTGTCTTTTTTAGGTCTGCAAGCATGAGGGCGACTTGTTTGTGGAATGCAAGAATTCCATCGCGTTCCTGGATACGTGACTTGGGAGAAATATATGGCCATCCCGTCGCCGCGGCGGATGCTTGGCGTAAGGCGCAGGTTAGTGCTACGTAGAAAAATGCTCGATATGGCTCGCTCGTTTTTGCAATTTCTTCTCGAATGTGAATAAGGTTCTTGAGATTTCGCGGCGAGAAACATTTGCGTACGAGTTCAGGAACATCCCCGATCTCAATCGCATCTGCGTGTTGTGGGGTATATTGGATTTCGAACTGGAGCTCTTGTGCCTGCTTCTCCAACTCAACAAAATCATAATCCCATTTCACTTTGACCGTTGCGATCTTATGGACAAAGGGGTGTGCCTCCACGCCAAAGGATTCGATGCAGCGGCCCTTGCATACAACCGCGGTTGTTCCTGTTCCTGCAAATGGGTCATATACCCGCTGCCCCGGCCGGATTTCAAACTGATCCAGAGTGTGTTCTACTGCGCGATATGAAAAACCTGCCGGATACTGAAACCAACGGTGGATCGGCGCTTGCTTACTGTCAGCAAATGTGCCTAACTGCTCAATGTCACTTTTTTCGAGTGTGGAATAGAGAGCGCCAGTCTCACGGGTCTTGCGTGAAGGTTTGCTATTCTTTAAGCGTGTAGTAGTTACTTTAGCCATCGCCGCGATTATATCTATGTTGGCATGAATGTCCTATTTCACCTTGACAACCGGCGCAACTATAATGCGAGACATGCGTCCATTCCCTCTTTTCCGCGCGTTTGGGACTGTCGCCCTCGTTGCTCTTGCCTTGATGATTTCGTCCGGTCTCGCTGCCCCGCTCTTTGCCGCCACCGACATTGTATTTGTTGCCCGCGCCCACCTGGCGACCGAGGACGATATTTTCCGCGACGAAGTTGGTCCCGCCGGACAATTCGGCTCCGGGCTGCCCAAGTTTGCGCCCAAATCCAAATTGATGATTCGCCGCGCCGATGGTTCCACCGTCACACTGGTGGACGGAGCGAATCCGAGCGCGGCGACGGGCTACCTGATTGACGTCCAGTCGCCCGATGTGTCTTTTGACGGAACAAAAATCTTGTTTGCGGGCGCGACGACGGTTGATCCCGTGTCCGCCCAGTACGGCTGGCGCTTGTACGAGATCGGCGTGAACGGACAGGGGTTTCGCAAACTGCCGATTCCCGACCGCACCTTCACCAGTGTGCCCAACAACAACCAGGAAGGGTACGATTACGGCAATTACGAAACGTATCACTGGTGGAATGATTTGTTTCCGGCGTATCTCGCCGACGGGCGCATCGTATTTGCCTCGTCGCGCTATCCCTCGCGTTCGCATTATGACGCGCGATACGACTATCAGTTGTATATCGTCAACAATGACGGCTCGGGACTGCACCGCATCACGACCGAACGCGGCGGCTTGCTCCATCCGACCCCTCTGCCTGATGGGCGCATCCTATTTTCGCGCTGGTGGAACAATTTTAACCAGCCGAGCAGCAAAAATGTTTTTAATCGCATTGACAATCGCGACACCGACCGCACGTTGAACGATGGCACGATCATTTACGCCAACCCCGACCAGCAATTCAATCCGCCGACGGGCAAATTGCCGAACGGGTTTGAAATTCGACGGGCGCCGAACGCGTGGCACCTCCACGCGGTCAACCCCGACGGGAGCGAATTTCAGCGCTTTGCCTTTACGCCCTATGCGTACTGGGCGCGCGAAGAGGACAGCGGCGGCGACACGTATACCGCCGCCCAGCCCGCGCTCGTATTCAAAGACGGCGAAATGTTTGTCGCCTTTACGTCCCAGCAGGACGGGACGATGGTCCATTCCACGCAGAAAACGGGGATTCGGGTCGCCCGCGCGAGCGTGGACATGCTGTATGCCAACATCGGCGATGCGATTGCGGGGCTGAGCTATGAAAAAGCGTGGGGACAGGATGATAATAGTCCGCCGTATGCGCTTCATCCCGCCGGCATGCCCGACGGTAAAATCTTGTTTTCGTATGCAGTTTCGCCGGATGGCGGACTGCCCACGAGCGGCAGTTATAACGACCCGGTGACGGGACGCCGTTTTGATACGCAGGGGTCGGACCTGCAGTACAAGCTGTATACGATGAATTTGAACGGCGGGAACAAGACCGAACTGCCCGTAAGCATTGGGAATGCCGATGCGATGGACGCCAAGCCCATCAGCGCGCGCACGGGTTGGGCGAGCAAGGGCGACCAATTCACAACCAACAGCAGCGACGACCCGCGCCAGTGGAACGTGCCCGCCGATTTGTTTCCGGAGGCGTATGGCTGGTCGCAGAAGAATTCGGGCAGTATCCAGATGGCGACGATTCACAATCCAAATGTTTATGCCAACGCGCCGCTCTCGCTGCCCTTTATCAACAATTCACCCCCCCCCGGTTCGATAAAATTTGCCGAAGTGTGGCTCGACGCCAATCAATTCACGGGCGCATTTTGTTACGGACAGGGGTATCCCGACCCGTGCGACTATTTCAAACAGGATGCGCAAAATCGCGCGGTGCGCTATACGACCGTGCCCGTTTCGCCGCAAGGCGAATTTATAGCGCAAATCCCCGCCGATGTGCCCGCGTTTATTGTGCTGCGTGATGCGGACGGGCGCGCGGTGAGCGGCTGGAACCGCGGCTATATCTCGATTGCGCAGGGGAACGCGTATGCGCGCCCGGGCGAGACGGTCAAGTGCATCGGCTGTCATTTTGGGCACGTCAGCGGCTCGATCACAAACAAGCCGGAAGCCGAAGCGGGCTGGACGAATGTTGCGCCCTATGCGACTGCTCGAGCGTCCTCGGAACGAAACCCGGACGACCAGTATCAACCGTTCGACCCGTCGCGCGTGAACGATCGTCGCGGCTTTATCACGATTCCGAACGGCGGTCCGCCGAATCCCGCCGAAGAGGCCAACACCAATTTCCAGGACACGGAAAACGGCTGGATGACCGCTGATGGAGAGGCGGACAAGGCGTGGGTGGAATTGGAATGGCAAACGCCCATCAAGGCCAAGTCCATCAAATTGATCGGTCCACCCCCAACCGGCGGCGATTGGGACGGTTTCGGCAAGGGTCCCCAGACGACGCCGTATCACATCACGGCGGGCACGCTCAAGTTGTGGTCGAACGGGCAGTTGGTCCAAACACTCAATGTCGGGCAGGTCAATTCGTATGAGGAAGGCGGCACGATGGTGAATCTGAATCAGCCGCTGGTGATTGACCGACTGCGCTTGATTGTCAAGGCGACGACGGGCTATTGGCACTGGAAGACGGTTGCGGCGCTGAATGAAATTGAGGTGATGGGGATGGGCGACACGAGTGGGACCACGAATCCAACCGCGACGCCGACGATGACGCCGACCGATGCGCCTTCGAGTCCCACCCCGACACCGACGGTTACAAATACGCCAACGGCGTGTGAACAGACCAAACCCGCCGCGCCCGTCCTCGTCGCTCCCGCGGGGGGAGGCAAGGTCAATACCCGCGAGGTCCAGTTGGATTGGGACGACGTGCCGTGCGCGACCAAATATAAAGTCGCCATCCGTGAGCTCAACGCACAAGGGCAGCAGGTCGTGAAAAAGAAATCCAAGACCTCGGACTATGTCACGCCGCCGCTCGAACACAAAATGACCTACTATTGGGTCATCAAGGCGTGCAACAGCAAGGGCTGCACGGCGAGCGAGGGGTGGACGTTCAAGGTCAAGAAAAACGCGGCCAGGACCGAATAGAGAAAAGAAAAGGGGCAGAAAATATTCTCTGCCCTTTTTTCCTTTCACTTATGACATCCCGTACACATATTCTTGGAGAGAAAGGTCTCTGCAACTTGGCCAGCCAACCACAAGTCCGTCTACGAAGGGCACGTCAGTATTCAACGTCCTATCAACCCCGTACAACTGCTACCAACATAGATGATCACACCTGGTCGAGCCGGTTCGCCTGAGGACCGAACACTATAAACATATCATGCGAACGCTCCAATCGTACCATAACCCATGTCCTTGGGAATCACAATATCCATCTCGAGAGTCCTGGACTCGCCCGGCTTTAGCTCAAGACGGCTCAACTCCGACATGGGTTTCCCATCCGACCAATGGACGCGCTTGCCGTCAGATGACGTTTCAATGTCAAATACCGGCTGATCTTGCAACTCGACAGTCCAGTTTTTGTCACTACGGTTCGACACTGTAGCGCGCAGATGGACGGTATCGCCAGGCTGCACACAATTCTTGCTTGCCCACATTTCAACGTCGAGGTATCCGGTGCCGCCAATCCCAACAGCGGTGCTAGTGCTGACTGAGCGATCGAGACAGCCAATCAGCAGAAGGGCGGCAAGCAAAAAGCAAGTGCGTTGTCGAAACATCTCTCCCCTTATCACTTTGGCACGACTTCAAGACTGCCAGTCCAGCCGACCGGATATTCGGTCCAGGTGCTGCCACTATCTTCAGACAGGATCACTCCGCCAAAATGGCAAACTGTGCACAAGAGAACAATCCAGGGAGATGAACCAGTCAAAATCTGGTACAAGGTTGGTGAATCTTTCCGCATGCCCAAGTATATCCCTCGACATGAAATTCGGACGAAAATTTGACAGCACTCTGGAAAAAAAACTCCAACCAAATCGGTTGGAGTTTTTTTTTCCAGTTACAATCCCGCCTCCGCGCGCAGGATTTCCGCCTTGTCCATATTTTCCCACGGCGCATCAATGTCGTGCCGACCAAAATGTCCATAAGCCGCCGTCGCCTGATAGATCGGGCGGCGCAGATTTAGATCGCGGATGATGGCGGCGGGGCGCAAATCAAAATGCGTCCGCACCAGGTCCATGAGTTTGTCGTGCTCGATTTTTGCCGTGCCGAACGTTTCCGCATTGATGGAAACGGGATGCGCCACGCCAATCGCATACGCGACCTGGAGCTCAAAGCGCTCGGCGAGACCTGCTGCCACGACGTTCTTGGCAACATAGCGCGCCGCATACGCCGCGCTGCGGTCCACCTTTGTCGGGTCTTTGCCCGAGAATGCGCCGCCGCCGTGCCGCGCCACGCCGCCATAGGTATCTACGATAATTTTGCGCCCCGTCAAGCCCGCATCGCCCATCGGACCGCCGATGTGAAAACGCCCCGTCGGGTTGATAAAGAATTTAGTGTCCGAGTCGAGCATGTGCGCGGGCACAATCGCGTCAATCACGTATTTGCGAACGTCACGGGCGATCTGTTCCTGAGTTACATCTTGAAGATGCTGGGTCGAAATGACAACGGCGTCCACGCGCACGGGCTTGCCATACGCATATTCCACCGTCACCTGCGATTTGCCGTCGGGTCCGAGATAGGGAATCGTGCCATCCTTGCGCACCTTGGCGAGTTGTTTTGCCAGTTTGTGCGCCAGCGAAATCGTCCACGGCATGTATTCTTCGGTCTCGTTGCAGGCAAAACCGATCATCATGCCCTGGTCGCCCGCGCCGATCTGGTCAATCGGGTCGGTGTCACCCGCTTTGGCTTCGAACGCTTTGCTCACGCCCATGTCAATATCGGGCGACTGCTTTTTGATCGAGGTGATGATTCCCGCCGTGCGGTAATCGAGACAATATTCGCTGCCGATATAGCCAATTTTTTCGAGCGTGCTTCGAACAATTTCATATGCGTCAAAGTGCGCGGTGGTGGTGATTTCGCCCATAACGGCGACGAGTCCGCCGCTGGCGGCTGCTTCACACGCGACGCGCGCCATCGGGTCCTGGGCAAAAATTGCGTCCAGCACGCCATCCGAAATTTGATCGCAGACCTTGTCGGGATGCCCCTCTGTCACCGATTCGGAGGTGAACAAGAGTTTGGGCGAGGTCATAAAGGTTGTTGACATTGATTTAGGTTCCCTCTTCCCACGAAGTGAGATATTTCGCTTGCTCGTCGGTCAGGGTGTCAATCTGAATCCCCATCGCCGCGAGTTTCAATTTCGCAATTTCGTCGTCCACCGATTTCGGCACGGAATACACCTGCGGTTTTAGTTCCGCATGATTCTTGACCATGAACTCGGCGGCGAGCGCCTGGTTGGCAAAACTCATGTCCATGACGCTGGCGGGATGTCCCTCGGCGGCGGCGAGGTTGATCAGACGCCCCTCGCCCAACAGGTTGATCCGGCGACCGTCGGGCAAAATGTATTGGTCCACAAATTCGCGCACGCGGCGTTTTTCCGACGCCATTTTTTCCAGTTCGGGAATGTTGATTTCGACGTTAAAGTGACCCGAGTTGGACAAGAGCGCGCCGTCCTTCATCACTTGAAAATGATGTTTGTCGAGAATGTGCGTGTCGCCCGTCGCCGTCACAAAAATGTCGCCGATTTTGGCAGCGTCCAGCATGGGCAGCACCTCGTAACCATCCATCGCCGCCTCGAGCGCGCGCAGGGGGTCCACTTCGGTCACAATGACGCGCGAGCCCATGCCGCGGGCGCGGCTGGCAATTCCGCGCGAGACCCAACCGTAACCGGCGACGACGGTCGTCTTGCCTGCAAACAAAACGTTCGTCGCGCGCAAAATGCCGTCAATCGTGGATTGTCCGGTGCCGTAGCGATTGTCAAAAAAGTGTTTGGTTTGCGCGTCGTTGACCGCGATCACGGGAAATTTCAGCGCGCCGTCCGCCGCCATCGCGCGCAGGCGAATGACTCCCGTCGTGGTCTCTTCGGTGCCGCCGAGAATGTGCTTGAGCAGGTCGGTGCGATCCTTGTGTATGGTCGAGACCAGGTCTGCGCCGTCGTCCATGGTGATATTGGGGTTTGCGTCCAGCACGCTGTTGATGTGCGAATAATAGGTCTTGTTGTCCTCGCCCTTGATCGCATATACCGGGACTTCCCAATGCGCGACCAGCGAAGCGGCGACATCGTCTTGGGTGGAAAGGGGATTGGACGCGCACAACATGACATCGGCGCCCCCTTCGACCAGCGTGCGCATGAGGTTTGCGGTTTCGGTGGTGACGTGCAAACACGCCGCCAGCTTGATGCCCTTGAGCGGGCGTTCCTTGCTAAAACGTTCACGGATTTGGCGCAGCACGGGCATTTCTTGCTCCGCCCATTCAATGCGCGAGCGTCCTTGAGTGGCAAGCGATTCATCACGTACGTCAAAAGTTTTGACAGGCATTTGTTCTCCTCTTGGGCAGGACAAATTGATCGAGAAGCGTGTTTGTGCTTTGTCCTACTCGTTCTCCAATTGTTTTAATTCGTCCCAATCTCCAAAATCCTGGCGAAAGCGTTCGATAAATTCATGCAGCGTATAGCGGTGATTTTGCGCGCCGTATTCTTCAAGGACATAGGTCGCCGCGAGCGCGCCGAGCCGACCGGTAAATTCCCACGAAAAATGGTGCATCACACCCTTGATGATGCCCGAGCGATACGCATCTCCGGCTCCCGTTGGCTCACCCAGGTGGTGCAGCGGGGCAATCGGGATCTCGATGGTCTGTTCGTCGTGGATGATTCTGGAGCCGCGTTCGCCGTATGTGACAATCAAGGTTTCGGTTGAGGCGGCGACCTGCGCATCGGTCCAGCCCGTCTTGTTTTTCAACATTTCGAGCTCATAGTCGTTCACAATGACCATCTTGCTTCCGGTGCAGCCCTCGATCAAGTCCTTGTCGCTGACGCGCACAATCTGTTGACTTGCATCATAAATGTATGGGATGCCCAGATCTTTGCATTCCGCCACATACTGCACCATCGCCTGCGGGTCGTTGGGTGAAATGACGGCAAAATCAATCCCGCCGTTGACATGGTCGCGAAACGAAACCATGTGCGCGTGCGCCATCGCGCCGGTATAGAATGAGGCGATTTGATTTTGATTCTTGTCGGTGGAAACGAAAAAGGATGCGGTAAACTCGTCGGGGATGACGATAATCGCAGAAGTGTCAATATAGTGCAGTTCCAGCCAACGACGGTATTCTTCAAAATCTTCCCCCACCGTCGCCATAATCTTGGGGCGTTCGCCCAGCAGCGCCAGCGAATAGGCAATATTGGGCGCAATGCCGCCGCGCTGCTTTTTCATAGAGTCCACGAGAAAGGAAACCGAAAGTTCGTGGAGTTTGTCGGGGAGAATGTGGTCCCCGAATTGTCCCGGAAAGGACATGAGATAATCGTAGGCAATGCTGCCGGTAAGAACGACGCTCAAGATGTATTACTCCGTCAGGATGGTCCCAAAAAACGAGGGACAGGCATGCCGCCCAAAAATCAGACCGTTCGAACGGTTTGGAAGAGCTGTTTCAAATGTATTTTCAAGGATGTCAAGTATTCGCGCACAAGAAGATCGAGCGTGACGATCTGCGGCGCAGCGTCTCTCGACGTCTGCATGACACACGGTTTGAGGAGCGTCTCGTCCGGTATACCGCCGATAACGTGGAGCAGGTGCAAATTATAGTTGGTCCACAAATCAACCAGCGTGATCCACGCTTCCTGCTCGTATTTTTGAACGCGGACCCAGCCCGCTTGATCGTATTCTTGAAATACCAACTCGTCCTGCAGCTGCGCGCACACAAAACGGGCGTGATTATTCGCCGCAGAATCAATCAAGTGTCCCAACACCTGCTTGGCGGACCGACCGTCCGCGCCGGGGGCTTCGGTTTCCGCTTCGGGAATCTGGAGCAGGCGTTCGGGGGCAGATTCCAACGTGGCGCGAAATTCGGCTAGAAATGTGCTATCCATATCATTCCAGTGACTTGATTGGTAATTTCAAGACAACCATTAACCCCTTCCCAACCGCTCGCATAGAATCGTCCGAGAGGGTTCCCAGTTTTCGGACCAGCCGATGATGTGAAACCGCGCGCAGCTGAAACGTGTCTATAGCCGATGTCTTTTGTAGTCCATTTTCGCTGTCTGGATCAACGCGAATCAACCATATTTCACTTCTCTGCATAAAAATCTTCGGCGTCGAGCGCGTTGAATGCAGTCAATTCTTTGTCGGAAGTGTAATCATCCAGGAGCGCTTCAGCAGCGATCGCAAGTTCCCGATCCAGTTCTGCGCGTGCTCTCGCATGGCCCAATTTGTGTTCTGAAACTTGTGATGCGGTGCCAATACGGGATTGTTCGAGAGTCGCTTGATCAATTAGAGTCGAAATAAATCTAGGCGTTCCTCTGGTGACAGGTGTCGAATCGCAACAGCAATCTATTCCAGTGTTAATTCAACTGTTACAGCCATGGCTCAGCCCTCCGCGCTATCCATGATCCGCAGTAAATTTTCCTTGAACGGCGGATAGACGATGCCGCGTTCGGTGACGATGCCCGTCAAGTATTTGTGGGGCGTCACGTCAAAAGCGGGATTTCCCACCTGCACGCCGACGGGTGCGAAACGAACGCCGTCAATGGTGGTCACTTCATCCGCGCCGCGCTCTTCAATCGGTATGTCGAGTCCCGACGCCAGCGCCATGTCAATGGTGGAGGTGGGCATGACTGAATAGACCGGCACACCGTTTTCGTGCGCCACGACCGCAAGTTTATACGAGCCGATCTTGTTTGCCACATCCCCATTGGATGCGACGCGGTCCGCGCCGTAAAACACCTTGTTCGCCAACTTGCGATACAAATAATGTCCCGCCGCGTTATCGGCGATCAGGGTCATGGGCACGCCGTACTGCATCAATTCCCACGCGGTCAAGCGCGCGCCCTGCAAGCGCGGGCGGGTCTCGTCCACCAGAACATGAATCTTTTTGCCGTCGCGGTGCGCCTGAATGATACAGCCCAGCGCCGTGCCGACATCCACCGTGGCGAGCGGACCCGTGTTGCAGTGATGAATAATCGTGTCGCCGTCGTTGATGAGTGATGCGCCATACCGCGCCATCTTTTCGTTCGTGATAATGTCCTCTGCGGCAATCGCCTGCGCTTCGGCGACGATCAAATCGCGCAGCCCGGCGACGGATAGTTTGGACGCGTGCGCTTTGTTCAGGATGCGGTTGATCGCCCAGCCCAGATTCACGGCGGTGGGGCGTGTCTGATACAACTCTTGGCCCACGCGGTCCATTTCGGCGAGAAAGGCGTCGGAGGTGGCGGCGGTGGATGCCCGTGCCGCCAGCGCAAGCCCGAATCCTCCCGCCGCGCCAATCGCGGGCGCGCCGCGCACCCACATTTCTTGAATCGAACGGGCTACTGTCGCATAGTCGCGAATTTCGACATACACGAGTTGTCCCGGCAAGAGCCGCTGGTCAATCATTCGCACGACACCGTCATGCAGTTCAAGGGTTCGCATCTCGAGCTCCGGATTGGGCAAAAAAAAACTCCCACAAGGGGAGATTACGCAAGGAACAAAAAGGTCTCCTCCTCATCTTTCAAGTTGCTCTTGCGCGCCGCAAGAGGACCTGACGGATTTGGCACCGCTCTTGGAGACTGGAGATTAGAGCCGGGAGATCGGAGACAAGTCTCCGGTCTCGGGTCTCCAACCTCGAAATCGGTTGCCGAGGCATCACAGGGCCGTTCCCTCCGCCTCCTCTGGATGAGTTGTCCAGTAATGTTTAATTGGTAATGCGATTTGGATTGGCGAGCCAATCCGTGTTGCTAAATCAATTCAACAAGAACTCACAGTGTCCGCACGATTGTATGCACGACAACGCTGTGAGCTCTGGCGAATATAACATGTGGATTACGCTTTGTCAAAAAATCAAGGGCATTTCGGGGCGGTTGTAGAGACGCAAAATCATGCGTCTCTGCGGAAATAAATCATGCGTCTCTACAACAATAAATCATGCGTCTCTGCGGAAATAAATCGTGCGTCTCTACGGAAATAAATCGTGCGTCTTTGCGTCCAATATATTTTGCACTGGGCATGTTGCGTTCTATAATCGCCTGCGTGTCTGTCCAACTTGGGCGCACGGTCCCCGCAAGCGCCACTGTGAATCGGCTGTATCCCGCGCTCGCGCTCGTCCTCACGGTTTTTGCCATTGCTCCGCTGACATATCCCGGTCTCTTTCAATCCTACACAGGTTTCAGCGCCGTCTATAATTTGATTGACCTCAGCGCAAGCGGGTTTGCGTTTCCTTTATGGTCGCCGACGTGGGGCGCGCCCTACGACCTCTGGCGCATGGATGGTCCGTTGGGCTATTGGCTGGCGGCAATCCTGCATCGGGTCGGGTTTTCGTTTCTCGATTCCATCAAACTGGTCTATGCCGCGGCTTTTGTGCTCTCGGCGTTTGGGATGTATCGTCTCGCGCGACGCATCTTTGCGAGCGATGCGGCGGCGCTGCTCGGCTCGGTCGTCTATGTGTATTTTCCCGCGCACATTGCGGCGGTCTATGTGCGCGGCGCGTTTGGCGAGGCGCTGGCGTGGGGACTGTTTCCGTTTGCCTTGTTGGGCGCGCTGAATGTGGCGGGGCGCGTCAAGCGGAACCGGCGCAGTTTGATTCTGTGTGCGCTCGTTTTTGCGCTCTTGTTGCTCGCGCAGCCGGGGCTTGCGATACTCTTTGCCATCCTCGCCATCGTCTGGGTCCTGGCGCTGCCGCCATCGCAAGCCAAACGCGGCGCATTGTTGTTGACGACGATTCCCCCTATTCCAATCGGACTCGGACTTGGGTTTGCGCTAATCTATCCCGCGCTGGCGTCACAACCGGCATGGGTTGCGCCTAACGGTTTTACCGCCGCGTTTATCTATCCCTTTCAAATGGTGACCGCGAGTTGGGGCACAGATTTGCCGCGCGGCGACTATATGGAAAACGCGCCGTATCAAATCGGTTTCGCCGCGCTGGGGCTGACGATTCTGGCGGTGGCGGTGGGGATGAAAGGCGCCGGCTATTCAAGTCCTGTGCGCCGTCTGCTCCGGTTCACGATCATCACAAGCGCGATTTTGCTTGTGCTCATGATGCCGTTGTCTGCGCCGTTATGGGATATCGGGTTGAACCTGTTGGCGCAGTACCCGTTTCAACTGCTCGCCCTCGTCGGTTTCCTGCTTTCGTTCGCCGCCGCCTCGCTGGTCGTCACTGCCTCGCGCCTGTCAGAGATCCCGGTCCTCGCCGCTCTGGTAATCGTCCCGATCCTCGCGGTCTATGCGTATCTTGCGCCCGCGTTTATTGATTTTTCGCCGACCAAGCCCGCGCTCGCGCGATTCAACAACAACGAGCTGGCGCTGCTCGACGCGCGCGTGGTGCGTCCGCCCGGCGTCTGGCGGCATGGCGCGACGGTGGAACTCGACCTGACCTGGCAGGCGCTGCGACAGCCGAATCGTGACTATACCGTGTTTATGCACATTCTCGACGCAAAGAGGGAACGCTGGGGCGCGCTGGATGAAAAACCCGCGGGCGATGAACTCTCGACGCTGAATTGGATTCCCGGCAGGGTGTATGAGGGCACACACGGCGTTCAAATTGATCTGGCGGGACCTGCGGACGGCTATCACATGGAGCTGGGCATCTATGCGAGTCCGACGGGCGAACGCGCGCTGACAGAAACTGGTTCGGATTTTGTGAGGGTGAATGAGAATCAGTAGCACGCGCGCGCCGATTACACTCAAGCGGTCGAGCGGCGACGGCGCGCCGGAAGCGCTGCGCCGTTTGCTGGCGCGCGTCGGCGTTGATCTGCGGGTGGATGGTTATGCGCTGGCGCTCGCCCTGGTGTCACTGTTGGCGTTGATTCCGCTCCTGCACCCGGGATATTTCTGGGGCGCGCACGACGCGCGGCACTCGGTCTATTTTCTTTTCGAGTTTGACCGTGTCTTTGCAGACGGCGTGTGGTATCCGCGCTGGTTCCCCGACATGACGTATGGCTATGGCTATCCCTTGTTCAATATCTATGGTCCGCTTGCATTCTATCTCGGCGAATTTTTTCATTTGCTCGGTTTTGATTTTGTCGCCTCGGTCAAACTCGTTTTTTCCTTTGCCTGGGTTCTGTCGGGGCTGGCAATGTACGGTTTCGTGAAACGCATCTTGGAGCATCGCGCGGCGGCATTCATTGCAGGGCTGTTGTATGTGTTTATGCCCTATCATTTGATTGATGTGTATGTGCGCGCCGCGCTCGCCGAATCGGTCGCCCTCGTTTTTTTGCCGCTCACGCTCTGGGCGTTTTACGAAACTATCCACACACGCACGCTCGCGAGTATCTTGTTTGCCGCGTTTGCCTATGCGGGCATGGTTTTTGCGCACAACGGCATTGCGCTGTTGTTTTCGCTCGTGCTCGGCGCGTGGATGATTTTTTTGTTTATCCGCGCCAACCCCAACAGCTATTCGCGCTTTTTTGGGAGGCGCGGTTTTTGGAATTGGCTGCGTGAACTGGCGCGGAACGGGCTGCCCGCGGTCGCGGGGCTTGCGCTCGGGTTGGGCTTGACCGGCATTTTTATGGCGCCGCTCGTTCTCGAATACCGTTACATCAACGTGGCGCAGTGGACGGCGAATTATTACAATTACCAGGACCATTTTGTCGAGCTGTATCAGTTGTTTAGCCCGCTGTGGGGTTTTGGCATCAGCAACCGGGGACCGGTGGACGGGCTTGCGTTTCAAATTGGGCTGGCGCCCATCGTCCTCTTTTTCTTTGCGCTCGTGGTGCTTGCGAGAAACCCAAACCACAAGCGCGCCTATACGCTGTTTTTTATGACGCTTTCGCTCGTCGTCGTGTTGTTGATGTTTGAATTTTCTCTCCCCGCGTGGCAAGTGTTCGGACTGGCGAGTGTGGCTCAATTCCCCTGGCGGCTGCTCACCCTCACGCTGGTTTCGTTCTCTATCGTGGGGGGAAGTGTAATGCTGCTGGCAGACGAAGGACAAAGGACAAAGGACGAAGGACGAACGACGAAGGAGGAACGACGAAAGACGAACGACGAACGACAAAGGACGGACAATCAGCAATCAACAATCACAAATCAGCAATCTCCAATCTCCAATCTCTCGGCGTTCCTCCCCGTGATCGTGCTGGCGGCGGTCATAATTTGGGGCAGTTTGCCCTATATTACGGCGCAAAACATACTCGAACCGCGCGAAGGTCCGGTCGGGTTGGCGGGGTTGATGGCGTTTGAGCATTCGGCGAACGAAATGACGGGGACAACCGTCTTTGCCAGTGAGCAGCCGCGCTGGTCGCCGCTCGCCGACAATTACATGGCGAACAAGAACGTTCGCTCGAAAATTGATTTCAGCAGTGTGCCCGATTGGGTCTTTATCCGCATCCCGCGCGACGAATTTCACACAACGGGTGAACGGGTGGATTACAATGCGCCCAACGACGATGTCCCGCTGGTCTTTAACGTGCAAATGTATCCCGGCTGGCGCGCGTTTCTCACGCCGTCGCGCTCGAACGAAATCGTGCGCGAGCTGCCGATTGAGATCGAGCCGCCGTATGGGCGCATCAAGGTGACGATCCCACAGGGGGAGCATGGACTGCTGCTGCGGTTCCAGGACACCCCCCCCCGCACGACGGGCGCACTCGTTTCGGGCGTCTCGCTCTTGATTGCGCTGGTGTTGTTGGGTGTGAGTATGTCGCGGTGGACAAGGAGGAGGAGGCAGCAAGCTTGACCGCGCGAGATTTTTCACTCTGTTCGAGCGCAACAACAGGCGTTTTGTGTTCTTGTCTTGCAACCTGAACCCACAACTTGCAACTTGACCTGCAACCTGAACCCACAACTTGAACCCGCAACTTGCAACTTGTAACCTGCACCCCGTGCCCCGCATTCAATTATCTCCTCAACTCTTTATTCTCCTCGCGTTTGCGACGCTGATTGCCGCGCCCCTGACCGCCCCCGGTTATTTCATGTTTGCGCATGACGCGCGGCACACTGTGTACTTTATGCAAATGTTTGATGCCGCGCTGCGCGAGGGCGCGTTGTTTCCGCGTTGGGCGGGGGACATGGTATTTGGATATGGGTACCCGCTGTGGATTATTCTGGCGCCACTGCCGTATTATGGCGCCCAACTCTTTAATTTTCTCGGACTCGATTTTCCCGCAAGCATCAAGGCGGTCGAAGCGGTCGGCTGGTACGCAAGCGCGCTGGGCATGTATCTGTTTGTCTCGCGCGTGATGGACCGGAACGCGGGGCTGGTGGCGGGGGTGGCATATCTTTTTGTCCCGTATCACGTCGTAGACTTGTATGTGCGCGGGGCGATGGCAGAATTTCTCGCGTTCGTATTTCCGCCGCTCATCCTCTGGGGCATTTATCAAATTTTCGCGACGCGTCGCTCGTTCTATGCCGCGCTCACCGCGCTCGCGTATGGCGGGATGTTGTTGACGCATATCCAGATGACGGTGTTGATCTCTCCCGTCGTCGCGGGATATATTTTGGTGTTGTGGATCGCCGGACGAACGACGGACGACCAAGGACGAACGACACTCAATCAGCAATCAGCAATCAGCAATCAACAATCCGTTCTCCAGTCTCTCGTCTCAAGCCCACTTGTTTTATCCTCCGTCGCCATCCTCTGGGGCGTCGCGCTCGCGGCGGTGTTTTTTGTGCCGGTCTTGATGGAGCAGCGTTATTTGACGAATGACCCGTTGATCGGCGGCTTTTTTAATTTCCGTCTGCATTTTTTGAATCCATCACAGCTCTTTTCGACGTTCTGGGGGTATGGGTATGCAGGGATTCAGGGGAACGACCAATTTTCGCTCCAGCTGGGCGTGATGCCGCTCTTTTTTGCGCTGGTCGCCCTCTTTACAACCAGACGCGGCGATGCGGTCAGTTTGCAGGTCGTCTATTTTGCGCTGGTGACGCTTGCGGCGGCGCTGATGACGCTCTCGCTTTCGGCGCCCGTGTGGGAGGTGGCGGCTCCGATTGTGGCATTTACCCAGTTCCCGTGGCGCGCGCTTTTTGTCACGGCGGTATCGCTCGCATTTCTGGCGGGCGCGTCCGTCCGTATCATGGTCCGGCGCGACCAATTTCTCGCCGCGGGCGTATTTGCTCTGCTGCTCGCGTTCGCATTGTTTCCCTATGCGCGTCCCCAATATACCCAAGCGCTGTTTACGTGGAACACGTTGATGGATTTTCAAGTCAACGACCGCGAGCTGCTGGGGGATACAGTCTGGGCACAGGCGCGCCCGCAAGACTCGCCGCTGGTGGCGCAATATCGCGCGGGGAACATTACCACCAAAGCGGTCGTCCTCGAAGGGGATGCCCAAATCGAGCTGGTCGAGCGGCGGGCGTTGGGGGATACCGTGCGGGTGAATGCTGCCGTGCCGTCGAGGATACAGTTTTATACGCGCTATTTTCCCGGCTGGAGCGTCACGGTGGATGGGGCGTCCGTTCCCGTCGCGCCGTCGGGCGAGCAGGGGCTGATTACGGTCAATGTGCCTGCGGGGGAGCACACGGTCACGACGCGCTGGGGGACCACGCTGCCGCGACTTGTGGGCGGGGTGATTTCGTTGGCTGCGCTGGCGGCGCTTGGGCTGACGCTTGTGCGCGGGCGTCGGGGTTAGTTGGCGCGAGAAATTTATAAATTTTTCGTACCTATGCTAGAATCACCCCCGCCGCGCTGCCGATTCCTGCGCGCCACCCTCTGATCTATGGATCAACGAAAACGCATTCTCGTCGTTGACGACGACCCCAAACTGGTTGATTTGCTCCGCGCAGCGCTCGAACGCGCGGATTTTTCCGTCGTGACTGCCGCCAACGGACTGCAGGGCGAAAAAGTCTTTCGCGGCAATCCCGTTGACCTCATTATGCTCGATGTGATGATGCCCCAGCGCGACGGGTTTGACATGCTGCAGGACGTGCGCGCCATTTCGTCCGTTCCCATCATCATGTTAACCGCCCTCAGCGACACGGATAATGTGGTGCGCGGGCTGGAATTGGGCGCGGACGACTATATCACCAAACCCTTTGAGCTCAAGCAGGTGCTGGCGCGGGTGAATGCCGCCCTGGCGCGGGTGGAGCGCATGAAGGCGGACAGCAAGGCGACCCGTGTCCAATCGCACGGTGATGTGTCGCTGGACCTGGACCGGGGGATTGCGCGTTTGCGGGGCATCGAGGTGCCTCTGACGCCCATCGAACTCGAGCTGCTGCATTATATGATGATGCATGCCGGGCGTCTGCTGGAGCGCGAAACGCTGCTGCGTGATGTGTGGGGGTATGACTATTTTGGCAAAACCAACCTGGTGGATGTCGCGATCCGGCGCCTGCGCGAGAAAATTGAAGCGGACCCTTCGAATCCGGTTTATTTGTTGACCGTGCGCGGGCAGGGCTATCGCTTTGCAAGTTAGGTTGCCAAGCTAGCTTGCGCTGCAAGCTAGACTCGAGTTACATGCCCAGTAATCGTCCTTCCAATCGTCCCCGTAACAAACCACCGGAACCCTGGCGGATCGAACGTATGGTTCAAAAGGTCCCGGCGCATCTTGGCGAAGAGAGCAGTTTTTCGCCGTGGCTCGTCGTCGCCGCCGTGGCGGTCGTTGTGCTCGTCGCCGGACTGGTGCTCTTTTTCTCGGGCGTCCCGATTCCGATCGCCTCCGCCGTGCCGACAGCGGCGACTCGCACCCGAGCGCCGCGCACGCCGACCGTCGTCATGGTCACTGCCACGCCCGAAGCAAACACCGCCACGCCCACACCGCGTCCGACTCCATTTATGGTCGAGTATATTGTCAAGAGCGGAGACGTGCTGCTTTCGATTGCCGCACGACACGGGGTCACGGTGGACCAGATACGCGATGCCAACAACCTGACCGGCGATACAATTTTTCCCGGCGACAAGCTCTTGATTCCGCAGCCGACACCCACAGCGCCGCCCGGCGCAATCGCGCAGAACGCTACGGACCCGCCCACGGCAACGGCGACGGAAACTGCCGCCGGATTTGCCACCCCGACGCTGATCGCCTTTCAGCCGACGGAATCTACCGCTCAAGTCACAACCCCCACACCGACAGCGGGGGTTGTTGTTTATTACGTCCAGTCGGGCGACAATCTCGGCAGTATTTCCAAAGCGTTCAGCACAACGGTGGATGCGATCATGGGCATCAACAAGATGTCAAACACGACGATCCGGGTGGGGCAGGCGATTACGATTCCCGTCGGCGCATGGACGCCGACTTGGACGCCCACGCGCAATGTCGAACGCACCGTCACGCCGACACCGCAGTTCACTTACAACGCGCCTGCGCTGCTTTCGCCCGGCTCGAACGTCGAGGTGGACGCAAGCACGATCTTTCAATGGACCGCAGTGGGCGTCCTGCCCGATTCCGCGTCGTATATCATTTCGCTGCGGTATCGTGACGGCGACGAGATGGTCACAAAGGCGTTTGATGCGGGGCGCTCGACCTCGTATCGTCTCGATGCGTCGCCCTCCGGCGCGCCGAACACGGAGTATATGTGGTATGTGATTGTGGTGCGTCATCTCGGTTGTGGTCCCGCCTCGCCCGATGCCACCCAGCCCTGCGCGGTCAGTCCGCCGAGCGCCATACGCTCGTTTGTTTGGAAGTGAAAGATGCCCCACCCCTTTTTGACGCGGCTCGCGCAAGCGCCTTTGTTGGTTGACGGCGCGACCGGCACCTTGTTGTACGCGCACGGGATTGCGTTCGAGCAGTGCTTTGACGCGCTGAATGTAATACAGCCCGCGCTCGTTCAAGAGCTCCACGAGGAATATTTGCGTTCGGGCGCAGAGGCAATCGAGACCAACACGTTTGGCGCAAACCGGCTTAAACTCGAAGCGCACGGGCGGACGGGAGAGCTCGCAGAAATCAATGCGGCGGGGGTGCGGCTGGCGCGAGCGGCGGCGGCGCAGTCGGGCTCGAACGCATTTGTCCTCGCGGCAGTGGGTCCGCTCGGCGCGCACCTCGCGCCCGTTGGCGCGGTCTCACCGCAAGAGGCGCATGACGTGTTCCGCGAACAAGTCATTGCGCTTGCGGCGGAAAAACCCGATGCGCTGATTTTTGAAACGTTCGGCAACCTGCAGGAAATCACCCAAGCTATCCGCGCCGCGCAGACCGTCACCGACATTCCCCTGATCGCGCAGATGACCTTTACCAACGACGGCGTGACCACTTTTGGGTATACGCCCGCCCAGGTCGCTCACGCCCTCACCGCGCTCAAGGTCAACGTCATTGGCGTCAACTGCTCGGTCGGTCCCGCCCGCGTCCTACCGGTCATCGAGCAGATAATCCACACGGTGCGCGAGGACCCGCGTCGTCCCGGGCTGGTTTATTTTTCCGCCCAGCCCAATGCCGGTTTCCCCGAAGCGAGCGGCGGGCGCATCTTTTACCCCTCCACCCCCGATTATTTTGGCGATTATGCGCGCCGTTTTGCCGAAGTGGGCGTCAATCTCATCGGCGGCTGCTGCGGCACCACCCCGCGCCATATTCGCTCGATGCGGCTCGCGCTGGATGCGTATGCGCGCACCGCGCCGAAACGCAAGAGTGCCATTTCGGTGGCGGCGACCGCGCCGGACGCCAAACCCGTCGCGCACGAACCGCCCACCCAGCTCCAACAAAAACTCGACGCGGGGCACTTTGTTATCAGTGTGGAAATGGCTCCGCCGCGCGGGTTCAACCCCGACACCGTTCTCGCGGGCGCGCTGCTGTTGAAACAGGCGGGCGCGGACGTGATCAATGTCGCCGATTCGCCGCGCGCCCAGATGCGCATGAGCGCGTGGGCGGTGGCGCACCTGATCCAGACCGAAGTCGGCGCGGAAGCAGTCTTGCATTTTCCCGTGCGCGGGCGCAATCTCTTGCGCGTGCACGGCGACCTCATGGCAGCGCACGCCCTCCGCGTCCGCAACATCTTTGCCTGCATGGGCGACCCCGTCGCTTCGGGGGATTATCCGCAGGCGACCGATGCATACGATGTCGTCCCTTCCGGTCTGGTCAAACTCATCAAACATCACTTTAACGAGGGAGTTGACCACGCGGGCATGTCCATCGGCGCGCCGTGCTCGTTCACCGCAGGCGTGGCGTGTGATTTGGGCGCGCGGGATGTGGCGCGCGAGATCAAAACCCTCCACAAAAAAATCCAGGCGGGAGCGGATTTTGCGCTGACCCAGCCCATCTATGACATTTCGCTCGCCCGCGAATTTTTGCGCCGCTACAACTCCGAATACGGCAAACTGGAACTCCCCCTCCTCGCGGGTGTTCTCCCCCTCGCCAGCTCGCGCCACGCCGAGTTTTTGCACAACGAAGTCCCCGGCATCATGTTGACCGACGAGATTCGCGAACGGATGCGCCGCGCGGGCGAGGATGGGCGCGCCGAGGGGCTGGCGATTGCGCGCGAATTGTGGATTGAATTGCTCGAATTTTCGCAGGGCGTTTACATCATGCCCGCGTTTCATCGGTATGAGTGGGTGGCGGAGCTGTTGGAGAGTGTGAGGGCAAAAGCATAATCAAGAAGGTTCAGGTCCTCAGGTCCCGATCAAGCTGCGCCAAATCCACGAGCACCGCCTGATGCTCGTGCGCCACCGCCAGGGCAGCAGGTGTCAGACCACCGCGACTAAAAAAGCCAAAATGAACAGTCCAACTTTTTCCCGCATCGGGGAGTGCCCGTAACACGCGCGGCGTCTTGGTCTCGATCAATTCCACAACGGTCTCTCTTGATACCACGTCTTTTCCCCATCTACATTCGCCAAGTAGAATCTCTTTTTCCTGCCAATTGATTCCCACCACATCCACCTGCGCCTCACGACTCCAATGACTCCCGATGTGCTGCACGGAAAAGGACAGTTGTTTTTGTTGGCTCTGGCGCGCCAGCCACAGGCGACTCAGCTGCTCGAACGCAGTATTGCCAACAAAACCGCGCAGATGCTGCTTGATCATTGCCAGGACCGCGTCGGGCTGAAAGCCCAATTCAGCGCGCTGCGGTGCGATAAAGCGAAAATAAAAGCGCAGAAACGCATCGGTCAGATGATAGCGTCCCATCCGGCTCTTGAACTGTTTGCTTGGTGGAATGGTGACAGGGAGACGCCGCTCGACAAAGCCCAATTCTTGCAGCCGCGCAAGATACGAGGATAGATGCGTCTTGCCAATCAGCGCCGCATTGGCAATCTCATCGAGCGTATGTGCGCCATTCCCAATCGCTTGCAGCACCGCGCGATACATGCGCGGTTCGCGCACCTCGTCATACAGGAGCAGTTCCGGTTCGGCGAGGAAAAGACCGCCCGGCGCCAAAATTACCTCGCGAATATTGTCCACCAGCGAAAGGTCGGGTTTCAGCCACTCTAGATAGGCAGGCACACCACCGACGATTGCATACAGCGCCACGCGTTCATCGGTTTTCCATTTAGGCACAAAGTAGGATAGCGCGGAATACTCGAGTGGCTGCAAATGCCACTGCCCGGTAAAGCGTCCAAAAAGAGGCGAACCGCGCGCCAGCAGCGTCTCCATCGTATGCACGTGCGAGCCGCTCAAGAGCAGAACCAATCTCGATTTTTTGAACTGTTGATCCCACGCGTGTTGAATCGAAGAGAGGAATGCGGGGTCCGCTTCTGCGGCATAGGGGATTTCGTCCAAAATCAACACCCGCCGCTCGCCCCCAAGCATTTTTGCAAACCCCGTCCACAAGTCTGCCCAGGACCCGAAAAGCGGCGCTTGCGTCATCGTGACATCGAGCATCCGCGCATACAATTTCCGTCGTTGCAAGGCGGCTGGTTCGGGCTCGGCTGCCCAATAGGTGGTTGGCAAGCTTGTCGAATCTGCCCAGTGACGCGCCAGAACCGTTTTGCCCACGCGTCGCCGCCCATACAGGAGAATCAGTTGCGCAGGACCCGGCTGCCTACGACTCGGGAGTGAATTTAGAAACGCCAATTCTTGCTCGCGATTGACAAACATAGATAAGCCACCTGAAGATTATTATAATTATCGAGTAGTCTAATGTCAACCAACTCCGACTGAGTCTTCATCCATTCCCTCTACCACCCCCAACCGACCTCTTTTGGGCTATAATCCAATGAACCCTGTGCACATTTCTTGAGAATCATGCGCTGCCCCGTCTGTCAAACTCTCAATCGCGAACACGCGCGTTTCTGCAAAGAGTGCGGAACGTTTCTTGCGTCGCTCTGTCCCCAGTGCCGGCGCGAGCTGCCCGACGATGCCAAATTTTGTGATGCATGCGGTTTTGCGCTTCCAGGACAGCCGCCCGCAGCGTCACCCGCCGCGCCCTCACCGGCGGTCCAAGTCCGTCCTGTGGCGCCGCCCCCCCCCTCCGCGTCTCCGCAAACATGGTCAGATTTCGTCCCATCAACTCCACCACCCGCTGCCCCTCCGGCAATAACCTCAGAGCAAGCCAGACTCCAGCAATATATTCCCAAAGAGCTCCTCAAAAAGCTAAACGCTGCCATCTCGGGCGGAGGTCTGACGGGAGAGCGCCGCGTCGTGACGATGCTGTTTTGTGATGTCAAAGGGTCCACCGCGGCCGCCGAGCAGCTCGACCCCGAGGAATGGACGGACATAATCAATGGCGCGTTCGAGCACATGATCAAGCCCGTCTATAAATTCGAGGGCACCGTGGCGCGCCTGATGGGCGATTCGATCCTTGCATTCTTTGGCGCTCCCATCGCCCATGAGGACGACCCGGAACGCGCGGTGCTCGGCGGACTCGAAATCGTCAACGGCATCTCGGCATACAAAGGGCAGGTCAAACAGCAGTATGGCTTTGACCTCGACGTGCGTGTTGGAATCAATACCGGAATGGTGGTGGTTGGGACGGTCGGTTCCGATTTGCGAATGGAATACACCGCGATGGGGGATGCGATCAATCTCGCCGCGCGCATGGAGCAGACCGCGCAGCCCGGTACAGTACAGATCTCGCACGATACCTACAAACTTGTGGCGCCCCTCTTTCAAGTGGAAGAATTGGGCGAGATCGCGGTCAAGGGCAAAGAAGAACCTGTGCTTGCGTACCGCGTCATCCGGCGGCGCGCCGAATACATACGCGTGCGCGGCGTCGCCGGTCTGGAAAGCAAGCTGGTGGGGCGCGATCTGGAAATGACGATGCTGGTCGAGATTCTCGAAAAAGCGCAGCACGGGGTTGGGCACATTGTCTGTTTGATGAGCGAGGCAGGGCTGGGCAAGACGCGCCTGATTGAAGAGCTGCATCAGGTACAGCAAAGCAGTCCGGCGCTGCAGTGGTACGCGCTCAGCAGTCTCTCGTACGAAGCGAGCCACACCTACGGCATGCTCCAAAACCTGGTTCGCGCGCTCCAGCACACCGGGGTGAACGATTCTCCCATCGAAGCGCGCCGCAAGTTGGATCCGATTCTCGCCGTCTTGCCGTCAGTGGACCGTGAACGTGCCGCACAGGCGCTCGCGTTGCTGCTGGGTTCACCCGACGAGTCCGGGCTGCCGCCGCTCGAAGGCGAGGCGTTCCAGATGGCTTTGCAGGGGATCATGCAAGCGCTCGTGCGTGAAACATTCCGCCTGAAACCCGGGGTTCTTGTCATTGACGATATGCATTGGAGCGACACACAGTCCGTTGTCTTGCTCTTGTCGCTCTTGCCGTTAACCAGAGAGCTGCCGCTTGTCTTGCTCTACTCGCTTCGCCCTGACAACGACGCATCAGCCACACAGCTTGCGCGCAAGGCGGAAGCTGAACTGCCGCACCTTTATACGGAACTCAAGCTGCGTCCATTGTCGAATCGCGACAGCAGCCTGCTTGTATCCACGCTGCTCGGCGGCATCGAGGTGCCCGCCGATTTGATGGACAGGATTCTCGAACGTGCCCTGGGCAATCCCTTTTTTATTGAAGAAGTGGTGCGAACCCTGATTGAAAACGGAACGATTGTTCGCGACGAAGCGAACGGACTTTGGACCGTGTCAAGTCATGTTGATACATTTGACATACCCACCTCACTGCAAGCGCTGCTGGCAGCGCGGATTGATCAGTTGGATGAAATGACGCGCCGCACCCTGCAGCTTTCTGCCGTCATCGGACGTTCCTTTTATGTGCGCGTTCTTGCCGCCATTATGGGGTCGAGCCAGGATATCGAACGCCATCTTGGCATCCTCCAGCAGTATGATTTGATCGGCGAGGCGGCGCGCCTGCCGGAATTGGAATATCGTTTTCGGAATCCGCTGACACAAGAGGTTGCTTACGAGACTATCCTGTTCAAAGAACGCCGCGAATTTCATCGCCGCGTTGCCGAAACGATGGAAACCCTGTATGCCGACCACCTGGACGATTATTCCGGCTTGCTCGCTCATCATTTCATCGCGAGCGATTTGTATGGCAAAGCAATTTCATACCTCCATCGCGCCGCACGACGTTCCGCCGCGCTCTATTCGTATGACGAGGCCATTCGTCAGCTGAGCGCGGCGCTCGATTTGATGCCCGGAGAAAGGCATGGCATGCAGCTCAAAGCGGAATTGCTGGAGGAATTGGCGGATATATACCGTCTCGTGCGCGATTTCGCCGAGGCGATTTCTTGCTACCAGCAAGCCCTTGCGCTCGTGGCAGAGCCAAAAGGGTCGGTCGCTGTAATGCCAATTCGGTTACATCGCAAAATGATCGAGGTTGTCACCGAAGCAAAATGGTCGGTGGATAAAGAGACTTATAGTCACGTCCTCCAAATTCGCCAGTCTTCGCTTGCCAATCTCGAAACCAGTCTTTATACCCTCGCCGAGGAACCCCCGGACGCCGAGACGGTCCAACTTTGGGCAGCGCTGTCGGCAGATGCATGGCGCAACCAGAATCCGCCCGAATGGGAGACCGCCCAACGCTTTGCGTAAAATGCGGTGGATATGGCAGAGCAGCTGGACAACTCGCTCGTCCTTTCCCAGGCATTGGGGACGCTGGCAAATGTTTTGGATGGGCGCAGCTTGCTGCGCGAACATTTGGCAGTCGCACTCCGGCGCTTTGAAATCAGCCGCGAATCGAGCTTTCAGGATGTGCGGGAGAGAATTGATGCGCTGCGCGGGCTTGGCATTGGACTCTTGTATGTTGGCGAATATCAAGAGGCACTGCCCTATGTCCGCGAGGCTCAAGAACTCGCTGCCAAGATTCAGGCAGTTGATCAGCAAGCCAACGCTTTGGGCATTATCAGCCAGTGCTTGTTCCGCATGGACCGGTGGGACGAATTGTTCGAAACGGAAACAAGGTGGCGGGCGCTCGAACAACGATATGCGCGCTCCCGCGTTGGCGAAACCTGCTACTTTGTTGCCTTGAGCGCAAGCGTTTATGCGCTCCGCGACGACAAGGAGCGCGCCGCATACTATGCGCGGGAATCCTACGATTACATGGTGTCCATGTCCGGTCAACCGGAACAATGGCAGCGCAATCAGTTTTATTGAAGCACGATGCCTCTCAAGGCAGGGGGCGAGTTCGCCCTCGTCAGGGAACGTCTGGAGAATGCGCTGATGCTGTCGGGCCAACCGGTCAAGCGCGGCACAATGGCACACGACCACGATCTGTACATGGCGCTCACGGATTCCGCCGCGCAGCAATATGACCGCGCGGCAATAGAGCTCTATACCCCCTGGCTCGAGGAATTGGCAAAGCGCGATAACCATAAACTGTATCTCGCAATCGCGCATCGCGCACGCGGCATCAGCAGACGTCTGGTTGGCGAGTACGAACAATCCGCTCAAGAGCTCAAGCGGGCGCTCGAGCTCTTTGGCGAGTTGCGGACGCGCTGGCAGAGTGGGCGGACTCTGACAGAGCTGGGTTTACTTGAGCGGACGCGTGACAACCCGGACGCGACGCGCGAATACTTGAATCAAGCTCTTGAAGAATTTCAGGCGTTGGGCGCGCAAGTGGGTGCCGCGCGAGTGCACACGATTCTGGCAGAGCTCGACTGAATTCTCTCGAACCCCGATCGTGCATCATACATTCCACATTGCGCATTCCCTTTGACATTCCCCTGTCCCCCCTGTAAAATCCCTTCCCGCCATGCTCAACCTTCTCCCCTTTCTCGAATCCTCCTTTCCCCAACTCTTGTCCGACCTTGAAACGCTCGTGAATGTCGACTGCGGCACCTATACCAAAGACGGTGTCGATTTTTGTGCCGATTGGGTCAATGCGCGCGGGCAGGAATGGGAATGGGACATGGAATACTATCCCGTCCGCGACGCGGGCAACTGTGTCCTGGCGCGCGTCCACGGCGCGGGGCAGGGCAAGTTCCTCATGCTCGGGCACCTCGACACCGTCTATCCCGAAGGGACGGCAGCACAACGCCCCCTGCGTCAGGAAGGAAACAAGCTGCTCGGTCCCGGCGTGGGCGACATGAAGGCCGGGCTGCTCGTCGCCATGTATGCCCTGCGCGGGCTTCAACTGGCGGGTTTGCAGGACTTTTCCGAGCTCGCCATTTTCTTTGGCTGTGACGAAGAGATCGGCTCGCCCGTCGGCAAAAAATATTACATCCCGCTCGCCAAAAAAGCGGACGCGGTTCTCGTTCTTGAAGGGGCGCGCGCCAATGGCAACATTGTGAGTGCGCGCAAAGGCGTGGGGCAATACACCGTTCGCGTGCGCGGACATGCGGCGCACGCGGGCGTGGAACCCGAAAAAGGGGCGAACGCGATTTTGGAACTGGCGCATCAAATCATCGCCCTGCACAAATTGAACGGCATCGCGCCCGGTGTCACGGTGAATGCGGGCGTCATCAAAGGCGGCACGCGCACCAACGTCGTCCCCGATGAAGCGCAGGTGGTCGCGGATGTGCGCGCGGTGGACCCGCAGGGCGCACAGGTCGCACACGATGCCATCATGGCGCTCGCCGCGCAAACGCGCGTGCCGCGCACGCACATCGAGATCGCGGGTGAGTTTGAATTTCCGCCGATGGCAAAAACGCCTGCCATCGCGTTGATGGCGGACTGGGCAAAGAGCATCGCCAACGAGTTGGGTTTCAGCGTGCAGGACCAGGCGACGGGTGGCGCATCCGATGCCAACAACGTCGCCCAATGCGACGTGCCCGTGTTGGATGGTTTGGGTCCCGTCGGCGGAGCGGACCATAGTCCGGAAGAATACATCGAGCGCGACAGCATCATCCCCCGCACGCGTCTCTTGGCGGGTCTGCTGGAGACGCTCTGCCTGCGCCGCGCGGAACTGACTGTCTTGAAGCAATGAAACAACCCGTCTTTAATCCCGCTCGCAGTTTTGATGATGCCGTCGCTCGCATTGGGGAGCTCTGCGCGCTGGATGATGATTCCATTCACCCATTGTCCCGCACCCGGTTATGGTCGCACGGCATCAAAACGCGGCGCGCCATCCTCTATTTGCAGGGCTATACCGACAGCGTAAATCAATTCAGAATGTTGGGTGACATTTTGTTTGAACGCGGCTACAATGTGCTTGCGCCCCGTCTGCCGTATCACGGCTACAAGGCGCGCATGTCCTCCGATCATGGCAAACTGACCGCTGACGAGATGATCGAATGGGCGAGCGCGGCGACCGATCTGGCTGTGGGACTGGGCGACAAACTCACCGTCATCGGACTTTCGCTCGGCGGAGTGCTGGCAACGTGGATTGCGGAACAGCGCGCGGGCGCGGACCGCGTGCTGATCGTCGCTCCCGCATTCGGGACGGCGGCGGTGCCCTTGGCGCTGACCGTTCCGACGGCAAAAGTTGTCCGACGTCTGCCGAATCTGTTTGTGTGGTGGGACCCTCGCGTGCGTGAGGCGCAGGGCTTTGACTATACGTATCCGCGATTTTCAACTCATACCCTTGCGCGATTATTTATTCTGAGCGGAGAATTGCTGGCGGAGGCGCGCGTCAAACCGCCCGCGGCGCGCATTGTGTGGATGATAACCAACGCCAACGACCTCTCGGTCAGCAACGCGATTTGCGAGGTGTTTGTGGCAGCATGGCGCGCACACGACACCAATCAGGTGTTTGCCTATCAATATCCAAAGGAATTGAATATCCCGCATGACGTGATGGACCCCGACGATCCCGCCGTGAAACCGGAAATTGTCTATCCGCCGCTTGTTGAAAGAATAGAGCAGGAGGCGGCATAGGTCCGGCGCATCATCAAGCAAGTTCTCGTGAATCGAACCGTCTCGAACCCACCCGGGATCGAGCGTTTGACAAGAATCATGCTCAATCTGTCGGTTAAGGATGCGCCAAGAATTTTATTTTGAGGAAAAGGAGAAAAAGACATGGATTTGGGTTCCTTGCTCGGCGGTCTTGCCGGGGATGACAAAGCAAAGGGACAGGGCGGCGACGAGGTGTTGGGCAAACTCTCGGACAGCGGCGGCGATGCCCCCATGATGGGACAGGGCGGCGCACCCGCCGGAGATGAGCTGGGCGATTTGCTCGGTTCGCTGTTGGGCGGCGCGGGAGGCGCACCACAGGGTGGCGCGGGCGATCCCATGGGCGATTTGCTCGGTTCGCTGTTGGGTGGCGCGGGAGGCGCACCACAGGGCGGCGCGGGCGATCCCATGAGCGATTTGCTCGGCTCGCTGCTCGGCGGCGGGGGCGGCTTGCCTCAAATGGGCGGACAAGCGAACGACCCGATGGCGGGTATGCTAGGCGGGCTGTTGGGCGGTTTGATGGGCGGCGGCATGTCCGGGGGTGCGAGTCCCGCGGGGAATATGGGCGGGATTAATACGGCGCTCGCCCCGCTTGCCAATGCGCTTGCCGACAAGCTTGGCATTCCGCGTGAAACCGCAATGGCAGCAATGGCAATCATTGTGCCAATGATCCTGAACAAGCTGATGAGCAGCGGTCAGGGCCAAGGTGCGCCGGCGACACAGGGGCTGTCCTTTACGGCGGACGAACAGGATGAAATGATCCACCAATTGACCACCCAAACGGGCATGGATGCAAAATCCGCCGCGTATACGCTCGACCAGGCGGTCCAGGTGCTGGGCAAGCATTAGGTGCATCATTAACGGTTCGTAAAGGTATAACTTGCTTGCCGAAACGGAAACCAGTGCTGGTCCCTGGAACGCGAATCGGCGCGAATCGTTCGCCAAACTGCGGCTTGCACGAATCTCCACAAAATGCTTGGGACAAAATAAAATTCGCGTAAATTCGTAATGATTCGCGAGGATTCGCGTTTTCCAGTCTCTGG
>JADZCJ010000084.1 GCA_020851635.1 Anaerolineae bacterium | reverse complement strand
AGTCGAAAAGATTTGGGAACTTGCCAATCTCAAACAAGCACCGCGTGTCTCTACCAAGATTGGGTAACATTTTCAGATGGCGCGACGATACCGCGTTGGGTAGCTTTTATATATGGCTTGACAGGTGCGTAATCAACCTCATCCCAAATCGCGCGGAATTGCCTTTTCCCATGTCTTGGTAAAAACCTGCTCGCCGCCCTCGTACCCTTTTAAAACGTTGAGCAGGTAGAAATTGGACGCGTCAGAGTTCAGTTCGCTGGTCGTCTCGACGCGCACATCCCAATCCGCGCGCTTGACCTGAATCATCCGTTCGCACCTTGTCCGCGCGGATAGCGGCTCCCCCTCTACAATCGAGAATTGGTCCAGGTCCGCGTCCGCGTATTCGATTCCGTTTGCCACAATCCGATAACACCCCCCGTCGCTCCGCCGCGAGAGCGTCACCTGTTGTGTGACCAAATCATGTTCCAGCACTGCGCTGTCCTGCCCCTCCCGCAGCCACTCGACAACAAGGGGCGCTGAACCTTCGGGCGCTTGGAACGCAATCTGAGCATCTTGCGGACGCGGCGTCCGCACAGGCAGACTGATTCCGCTCGCCCCAAAAAACACCCGTAATCTTACCGGTACGGGCGAGGGCCATGCGTGCGGAAAATTGGTCGGAGAAACGCCGACACGGATGCGGTGTCCGGGCGCCAAGACATGTGCCAATGGTTTTAACTCGAAACGCACCGTATATTTCTTGTTTGGCTCGACAGGTTCGGGAAACTCGTCGCTGTCCCGATGTGTCAAGTTCAAAATGCCCCAGCTCAACAACAGCGACGCCCCGTCGGGCGCGACATCACACAACCGCACCGATACGAGCGCATTCGGCTGGTCTGCCGAGACCTCGAGCGTTACGCGTGGCATCCCCAGAATCTCAAAACGCTCGCGAACCGGCTCGCTGGTGAAGGTCATCGTTTTGCCGTCTTCTACCCGCTGGTCATCCGCATACGTGCCCGCTTTGCCATAAATGCCCCACGCGCCCATCGTCATCCCCGCCGACTGCACACCCACAATTTCGCGTTCGGGAATTGCGCTGTTTATTTCGCCGCTTTGCTCTGCCGTCGAATTCGATTCGTCGGCAGGCATCGGTATCAAACTCTGCCCGCTCAACCGATACTCGCGCGACACAATTCGCGGCGACGGATAGCTTTCCTCGCCCACCCAACGTCCCGGACGCGCCGCATAGAATGTTTTTGGCGGCACATATTCTTGCATCCACGCGCGCAGCATCGGCTCGTTCATGATTCCTGTTTCGGCCCCCTTGAGCCACTTGTCCCACCAGCGCAGACATTCCTGCAAGAAACCGATCGCCGGTTCGGGGAGCGCGTGATGCGGATAAATATGCGCCCACGGTCCATAGATGCCCAGACGCGGCACGCTCAACCCTTCGAGCAGCCGAAACAACGAATAGTTGTACGCGTCCGCCGCGCCTGCGACCGCCAGCACCGGACATTGAATCGCGGCATAGTCCTCGCACACCGAGCCGTGTGTCCAATACGCATCGCGGCGTTGATGCGTCAACCATTGCTCCACATACGGCGGGCATTTCTCCATGCGCTCCATCCACATCTCGCGCCATCGCTCGCCCACAAAACGCGGGTCGGGCGGGCGCGCATTGTACGCCAACATGGTGGATGCCCATGGAAGCATCTCTGAAATCACGCTCCCTCCGAGATAATGCACGTCCTCGTTATAGCGGTCAACGGTGAACGCTATCGCTACGACCGCTTTGAGGGCGGGGGGGCGCCGCGCCGCAATCTGCAAACTGTTGAAACCGCCCCACGAAATTCCAACCATGCCCACCGCGCCGCTGCACCACGACTGCAAAGCAATCCACTCGATCACTTCTAGCGCATCATCCTGCTCTTGCGGCAAATACTCGTCCAATAAAATCCCATCCGAGTCGCCGCTCCCGCGCATGTCCACTCGAACCGCCGCGTACCCGTGTCCCGCAAAATACGGCATTCGATTGTGGTCGCGTCCTGCCGTCCGGTCATTCTTGCGATACGGCAAATACTCTAGAATCGCCGGCACGGGGTTCTCTTCTGCATCCGTCGGCAGCCAGATCCGCGCCGCCAATCGCGTCCCGTCCTTGAGCGCAATAAACACATTCTCGATTTCTCGAATCACGCGCGGAAATTCGGTCTTGATTCTCATTCAGCTCCTCGGTCATCCTATTCTGAAACAAACAATGGCGCCGCCCTCGTCGCACCGCACGATTGCCCAGCCGCGCCGCTCGCCCGCACAATTATCGTTATTTGGCGCATATCTGACAAGCTCTTTTGAACACAAACTTGCTCTATGCGATATAGGCAATCATCGGAAACCTCCTGGTGATTGCCTATATCTCAAAACCTTCGAGGTCTCGGAGACCTCGAAGGTTTTGAATACAAACTTATTCTACGCGATGTGGGTAATCACCAGAAACCTCACCTTGTCAAAAATCTCGTATAATACCCCCAACACAAATGCAGCTCGTTCAACTCGTCCGCGCGCTCTCATCATACACCCTTTCACATCTCGACTCGATGCCCGCGCAGCTGTCCGATTTCGCGGCGCTCGACATTACGCGCGTCACCGACAAATCACAGCATGTCATTCCCGGCTCGCTCTTTGTCGCCTATCCCGGTCTGAATGTGGACGGCGCCCAATTCATCCCCGATGCGCTCCAACGCGGCGCGGTCGCAATCGTCTCCCAATCCCCATTCTCTATTCTCCGCTCGCCGTTCTCTGAACTCCAATCCCCGGGCTCCGGGCTCCGGTCTCCGGTTCCCGTCTTTCGTGTCTCGAACGGTCGCTCGGCGCTCGCACACCTGTCCGCAGCGTATTATGGGTATCCGTCTCGCAATTTGCGTGTCATCGGCGTAACGGGCACGGACGGCAAGACGACCACCTCGACCTTGATTGAAAACATTTTGCTCGCGGCCGGACATACCGTGGGCACGATTACGACGGTTGCGGCGCACATCGGCGGACAGCAAGTGGACACGGGTTTTCACACCACCACGCCCGACGCGCCCGACATTCAGAGCTATCTCGCCCGGATGGTCGAGCGCGGCGCCGAATATGCGGTCGTCGAATCTACTTCGCACGGACTCGATCAGCGCCGCCTGGACGCCATAGATTTTGATATTGCCGTCGTCACCAACATCACCCACGAGCATTTGGATATTCACGGCACGTGGGAAAACTACCGCGACGCCAAAGCGCAGCTCTTTCGCTTTCTGTCCTCCACCGCTCGCAAGCCCCGCACTCCCAAAGTCGCCGTCCTTAACGCGGATGACAATACGCGCGGTGTCTTGGACTATCTGGCTGCGCTCCCATGTGATGAGCGAATAATTTACACTGCGCTGCCAATCGAAAATCAAGAACAAAAAATCAAAAATGCCGTTCGGCTCGCCGCCCATTCCATCACTCACACCCCCTCCGGGCTAAAATTCACCATCTCGACGCCGTTCGGAGACCTCCCCATCGAATCCCCGCTCATCGGACGTTACAACGTCTCGAACATTCTCGCGGCAGTGGGCGCGGCGGTCGGTCGGCGCATCCCGTTCGACGCCATCGCACAGGGCGTAAGAATCACTCACGGCATCGCGGGACGCATGGAACGCATCCCGGGTGAACACCCCTTTACCGTCATTGTAGATTTCGCGCACACGCCTTTTGCGCTCGAAAACGCGCTCAAGACCGCACGCGAACTGGTCTCTGGGGCGGACGAGCCCGCAAACGTGGGCAGGGGAGGGGCAAGCGCACGGGGGCGTGTCATTGCCGTTTTTGGCTGCGCGGGCTTGCGCGATGTCCAAAAGCGCGCGTGGATGGGCGAAATCTCAGGCACGCTGGCGGACCTTACAGTCGTCACCGCCGAAGACCCGCGCACCGAATCGCTTTCCGCCATCAACGCCCTGATTCAAAAAGGGTTACACAAGGTCGGGCGCGTCCAAGACCAAGATTATTTTATTGTGGATGACCGTGGCTCCGCCATCGAATTTGCTCTCAACCGCCTCGCCCGTCCCGGCGACGTCATCATGATTTGCGGCAAGGGGCACGAACTCTCGATGTGTTTTGGCACGACCGAGTATCCGTGGAGCGACCAGGACGCGGCAAGAAAAGCGCTCGCCTCACCCCCGTTTACACCGTCTTGAGCGCAGAGCTTGTTGGACAGCAATCTTGTTTGCGCCATGGACCGCTGGTTGAAAGCATGAAAAGGAATCCACCGCGATGCAACCCACCGACCTCATCAGCCGCTATGTCAACGCCGTTGGCGAACACCTGCCCAAAAAATCGCGGGGCGATGTTCAGGCAGAACTGCGCTCACTCTTGATCGAAACGCTGGACGCGCGTTCCAAGACAGACGGTCGTCCCGCCGACGAGGCAATGACGGTCGCCGTGCTCCGCGAGTTTGGCGATCCTGCGCAAGTGGCGCAGCGTTACGCCCCCTCGCGCCCGCTGATCGGTCCCGCCTACCTCCCTATTTTTACGACTGTGGTCAAAATCGTTGCGATAGTCATGCTCGTGGTTTGGGGGGTGGGTCTTGGGGTCGGGATCGCCAATTCCGGCGGGACCACTCAACCCCTCCTGCCGGTCCTGTGGAACAGCGTTGTCGGTTTGATCGGGCAAATGCTCGCCAATTTCGGCTTAATCGTCATCATCTTTGCCGTGATGGAGCGTTATCTGACGAAACCACCCGCGCCCGGTGCGGAACTATGGGATCCCTTCAAGATGCCCGCGATCGAAAACCCCAATCGCGTGGACCGGACGGATGCGATTTTCACGATTATCGGCAATATCGTCGTTCTCGCCATTCTCAATTTTTTGCTCAATCTCGGCGGTGTTTTTTTCTTTCAAGATGGGAACTGGCAATCCGTCCCGCTCTTTGGTCCCGGCTTTAATCAATATTTGCCATTGGTCTATCTATCCTGCGGTATTGAAATCGCGCTGTCCGGTTATGTTCTCTTGCGCGGGACGTGGAGCCGCACAACGCGAGTGATCGAAATCGGCTCGGGGCTTTTTGCAGTCGCGATTATTTGCGTCATGCTCGCCTCAACCGAACCGTTGGCAGCAACCGCGGCTCTGGAACCGCTCGTCAAGCTGGGTCTGGTTGCGGTCCTCGTCATTCTGTTGGTAGACGTTGTGCTCAACTTTTATCGGCTTGTGACCAAACGCTGGAACGCGCAGGTCCCGGCGGACCTGGGACCCGCATCGGATGGTCAACACAGTTAATCGGGAACTCGTCCTATCGCATTTCCAGATTGCTCCCCTGCTCAAGGCGCGCGGTCAGGAAAAAATAGTGGTCGAGACCTCCCTCGATTTGGGGCTCTCGACCACTGTCGCCGAATTGACGGAAGCGGGGATGTATTTCCCTGCATATCCTTTGCTCAAACTGAGTTGGGACGACGCCGCGAAAATCGTTCGGAATGAAAATGCCTGCTACGCCCTGACCCCGGACGGCATCGAAAAAATCCAGACGTTTTCCGAACTTACGAATCGCGCCTATTCGCTATGTCCCACTCCGACTGCGCCGACGATGCTCGTTGCAGGATTTCCCATGCACCGTATCAAAGAGAGCGATCCGTACTCGAGCGCGCTCGCGATGGTCAAAACATTGTCGCCCGTCAGAGGCAGCTTGCTCGACACCTGCACCGGCTTGGGCTATACGGCGATTCAAGCTGCCAGGACCGCCCGTCACGTCATCACCATCGAACTCGATCCCGCCGCGCAGAAAATTGCCCGGCAGAACCCTTGGTCGCAAGCGCTCTTTGACAACCTCGTCATCGCACAGCGCATGGGCGATGCCCTTGAAATCGTCCCGACCTTTGACGATTCGACGTTTGACTGCATCCTCCATGACCCGCCCACCATGTCCCTGGCGGGAGACTTGTATTCCGGGACTTTTTACGTCGAGCTCTATCGCGTCCTGAAACGCGGCGGCAAACTCTTTCATTATGTCGGCGACCCCGCAACCAGGTTCGGCGCCAATACCACTCGCGGCGTCGTCCAACGTCTCAAATCCGCCGGTTTCAGGAGCATCAAACCCGCTCCCCGCGCGTTTGGAGTGCTTGCCTCAAAACCGGGCTAGCTCGTTCCCTTGAGCCCCAATGCCCCAAGATTCGCGCAGGTCTTGAATTCCCGACGCTTGAACCCCGCTCCAACCTCTTGAATCCCTCTCACCGCACCTCGATCCGCAGCACCTCCGACACACCCTCGTCGTCATCCGTCACTGCCACCAGTTCAACCGGGTCCTCGCTTGCCGACACCGCCGCAATTCCTTCGATTTTCACCGGCGCCATTTCATCGCCAATCAAGACCGGCGCAATCCAGCTCAACTTGTCCCCGACGATCCTTCCGACAAAACTTCCCAATTTCGCCCCATCGTCAATCTCATTGTCCGTGTCTTCGACTGCCGCCGAAAACAACACCGAACCCAGCCAATCCGTCGCTGCGGAAAAACCTGCGCGGCGATTCTGAATGTTCGGCAGGTCATACGCAACCACACGCGGAGAGGGCACGGACAAGTTGGGCGCATCCAGATACTCCATAAAAGCTCCAAACTCGAAATCCAAAGCCGTGTTACGCCCCGAAATATTCCCGCGTTGAAACAAGACCAACGAGCCGGATGCAAGACATGCCGCTTCGAGATTCAACGTATGGCTTCCGACGATTTCATAATTTGCGCGCAGTGTGTCGTAAAGCGCGGTCAATTCGACGCGGCGCACATTTTGCGGCGCATGTGCGTCCGTGACGTCCACCCGAAAACACACATCCCGCGTGGGCGTTTTGCTCCCCGACCCAAAACACAACAATTCGCGCCGCCCCTGCCATTCCACCATGCACGTTGCTTCCAGGTCAGGTTTCGTGTTTTTGGCAATGCGCGCCCCTTCTCCCATCTCTATTTCAAACAGGCGCGTTTTCTCGACGACTTGCCAATCCCTCCCGAGTCGAAACAAAAAGGGCGAATCATCGCTGATCACATAATACGAATCGCCCACTTGTTCCAGACCCGACGCGGATCGCAGCCCCACGAGCGCCCGTCGTTCGCGAATAAACGCGCGCATCACCGGAAAATATTTATCACATCGCGCAGCACTGCCGCAGCGGTCGGATAAGGATTGTCCTCTTTGATCCGCGCAAAAATCTGTCCGTTGATGTCGGATTCATACAAGACTGCCATATACCCGCCGCCCACTCCCGCCAATGGGTGCGACATGTCCAGTCGTTCGGGTTTCACGGTCAGATTCCACTCTCCGCCCACCTTTTCTGCCCGCGCGACCAGTTTGATGACCTGGTTGTTGACTCGTGCGTCGTCCAGGTCCTGCGGGGTCACTGTGCGAATACCTATGACGGTCAGGTCCTTGAGCGTCGTCGCGCGCCAAAGACAGGCATTTGCCACGATCACCAGCTTGTTTGCCGCGTCCCAACCATCCACATCCAGTGTCGGGTCAGCTTCGGCAATGCCTATCTCTTGTGCGTGTTTCAGCGCGGTCTCGTACGCTTCGCCCCGCGCCATGGCGTCGAGAATATGGTTCGTGGTCCCGTTGACAATGCCCTCAAATTTTGTAATCTCGCCCGCGCTCAGATCGCGCCGTCCGATATTCACCACCGGCAGTCCGCCCGCGACGGTCGCGCTGTGGAGAATTTTTACCTGCTGTTTTTCCGCCAGCTTGAACAATTCCTGGTATGCCAGCACCAGCGGTCCCTTGTTTGCCGTTGCAATGTGCATTTTACGCAAGAGCGCTTCGCGCATCGTCGAGATTCCCGGCTCGCCGTCCGTCAGGTTGGTAAGCGTATTTTCCACCAACACATCCGCCTCGGACGAGCGCACGATTTCGACCATGCTCGCTTCGCCGCGTCCCAACTGCGGATAGGCGGCGGCGCCTTTGCCCGAGCGTTTCAATTCCAACAGCGTGGCAATATCCAGCCCTTTGAAATATTCGGCGCCGCCGCTCGTGTCCCCCGCCGCCGTGACAACAAGGTCCAAATCAAAGCGCTCTTGAATCAAGGCGTGCTTGCTCTGCACCAGTTCCAAAAACCGCCTGCCCACGTTTCCCAAACCGACGACTGCCAATCGGACCCGCATGATTCCTCCGTAAAAAACGAGACCTGATGTCGGACAGGATTCCCCTGTCCGACATCAGGTCTCGTGCGTTGCAGTGAAAAATTCTAGCCGCCAAACAATTTCTGCCAGACGCTCTTGCTGCTCTCGGCGCGGATTGAATTTTCGGCGCGCATCAGGCGCTGCTCTACGGTCAGACGATAGTCCTGGTCGCGCTTTTTCATTTCGCCGATTTCTTGTTCCAGCTTGAGCATACGCTCGCGGAGCTTGGCGTTTTCTTCCTTGAGGTTAAAGTTGTCTTGAATAATGACGCCGAGCAGATTGCGATTGACCTGCAAACTGTTTTGCACCGTCTGCTGGTTCTCTATCATTACGCGCAGCGTGTCGGTCAGCACCCCAAAACCCTGCTGCGGGTTCGGGACCATCATTGCGCCACTCGGTCCGTCCCCATTCAGCGGTTCACCATACCCATCGTTGCGCAGTTCTTCGGCGGTTTCCTGGAACGTGAGCCCCGCCGCCAGATGGTCCTTGATGCGTTTCAGCACAAAGACATCGTCCTCGGTGTAACGACGATTGGCATCCCCCAGGGCGCCCGGCGCCGAGAGGAACGGGCTAAAATCGCGCGTCCAATTCTTGAGGGTTTGCCCCGAGATCGCCAACTCGACGGCAAGGTCGGTTTGAGTTTTCGTTGCGGTTTCAGCCATTGCGGAAACATCAGTCAGGATCAGCGCCCCGCCACCGGACGCGTGATTCCTAATCCTTAATTTTTATCCTCGTCAATCACGCGGTATGTGCCATCCACATAATCATCCGCGGTGAATTCGCGCCCGCCGCCCAGCGCGCGACGGTGTTCCAGCACGATATCGGGCGGGCACAGGTTGATAAACAACTTGGTGCCAAAGAACAAGAGCGCGATATCGTCGAGCTGCCCCAGCACGAGCAGCACATCCGGCACAACGTCAATGGGCGACAATATATAGAGGATGACTAGCGGGACGATCAGTTTTGGAAAAAATGGCACCCGCGAGTCTGCCATCAGATGCCACACAAGCTGCAGCGACCGCCAGATCTCGTAGAGGACGCTAGGGTCTGTATTTTTTGTTGTTGCCGCAGTGGTCTTGCCGGTTGAATCTGCCATGAGTGAACCTCGCTCGCTTTCGCGTGAATCGAATTCGAAAGCACTATGTAATATCCCACATCTTTTACGCTGTGAGAACTGCGCCGGTTACACCTCTTTTCACTGCAATTTTACCATGCGGGCGACAAATTCGCAAAACTTTTTAGAGTCGCCTCTCCTTCCGGCGTTTCTGTCGGAGGTTCCGCAGGCGCTTGCGTCGGCTCCGGTGTTGGCATTTCCGCAGGCGCTTGCGTCAGCTCTGCCGTCGGCATTTCCGTCGGTGCTTGTGCCGGTTCTGGTGTCGGCATTTCCGTCGGCGCTTGCGCCGGAGCATCGGTCGGTCCGGTTGTCGGCAGCTCTATGGGTGTGACCTCAAGCGACGGGGTTGCAGTTGTCTGGTCTGACGGCGATGGTTGTGCTGACGGCGTGACGGTCGGCGCGTCCGTCGCTTGTGGTGTGGCGATCGGCGCGGGACATTCCGCGCGCGTCGGCTCGTCCAATGCCACCTGTGGCGCTTCGAAAATCTCGTCCAACTCTTGTTGTATCAAATCGTAATTCGGCATATACAACCATGCGCCGCTCGTCGAAACCCACGGATAGACCGCGGGCGCCTCCAACACCCGCGCGCGCAGGCGTTCGGGATGACTTTGCAAATCGAGTTGATACACGGCAGGCACAAGCCCGATCATGTTGAACAAATTCATATCCGTTGCGACATTTTCACGCAGGGTCTCGTATAGCAGTGGCAGTCGGTCCGGCGCGTTCATCTGTAGCGCCTTTTTTGCCATTGCCCAGACAACGCGCTGCTGCCGGTGATTGCGCGAAGTGTCGCTTGTGGTATAGCGCGATTGCACATAGCGTTTGGCGGTCAAATAGTCCATCTGCACCAGACCCGCCGGAATCGTGAATGGCTGATCGTCAATCGTGTCCGACAGCGCACAGGGCACGTTCACTTCGATCCCGCCCAGTGTGTCAATGAGCCGACTCAATCCGTCAAAATCAATCAGCGCCCAGTGATCAATCCGAATCTCGAAATCGTCCCGCAAAATCTGTTTCAGCACATCCACCCCGCCCTCCACGCCGCCCGTCCCCCACCCGTGCCGATATGCCGAATTGATGCGGAATGCCTGGTGCCCGGGAATGGCGACCACGAGATCGCGCGGCAAGCTCAACAGCGCGGCGCGCTGGTTTGCCGTGTCCAGAAACAGCACCATGACCACATCCGTGTTCGGCACCCACGTTGGGTCGGTGGTCCGCGAGTCGGTCCCGATCAGCAAAAAGTTGGTCGAGTTGTTGATCGCCCGTTCGGGGTCCGTCCCTTTTGGCACAGGTGTGGCGAATGCGCGCGTCGAGATGGCGTTCAACGTCTCTTGCGCGGGCGCCGAGGTCATAGTGGCGGCGGCGTTCTCTGTTTGTTGCGCGGGCGGAGTTTCGCTCGTCGCATCGGGCACGGCTGTTTGGGTGGGCGGATCGGTTGCCTGCGCGATCCGGGTGACCTGCACGGATTGCGTTGGTATACGCGTGGCTGTGTTTACGCGCGCGGTTGGCGAGACCGCCTGTGCGACGCGGACCGGGGTGTTGGTGGGCGCAGCAGATGGCGTCGGTGGTGCGACGAGTGTGGGGGTATCGGGCGGAGCAGGCGACAGGACCACCTGCGCGAACCGAGTGGGCGCTTTGGATGGGATCGAGGACGCGACTACCGACCTGGTTTGGGTGGGCGTGTCAGATGGGACAGGTGACGGCGTCTCCGTCGCGTCCCGGGTGGGTGTATCCGATGGGGTCCGGGATGCAGTCACGGTCGCGAGGCGTGTGGGCGTATTGGATGGTGCGGGCGACGGGACTTGGGTCGCGACTCGGGTGGACGTTTCGGACGGGACCCGCGATGCAGCCACCTTCGCGATGCGCGTGGAGGTGCTGGATGACGCGCGCGATGGGGGCGCTGTCGCAACGCGTGTGGGCGTATCGGACCGGACCGGAGAGGCGACCGCTTGCGCGGCGCGCGTAAAAGAGTGGGTTGCTCTTGGCGCGACTTGCGTCGCAGCCATCGCCGCGGGGGGCGGGACATTCGAAAATTTTGCGCCCGGCGCAAATGGCTGAATCGAACCAACAACATACGCGAGCGCGGCGCAGACGCCGACGAGTATGACAAGCGCGATGGGAATGCGTCTGATATTCATCTATTCTTCCGACGAGATCAATTTTCGGATATCCTCTGGAAATGCCGTGGGTCTGCCCTGCTTGTCAATATTCATGTGCTTTGTATAGCCCGAGCACAACTTGGACTCATCCCGCCAAACTTCGTACCGGATCGTCATGGCGCGGCTCTTGACGTCCTCGATCCATGCCCGCACCGTGACGAGGTCGCCATAGAAAGCGGGGGCGTGATATCGCAGATTTGCTTCGATCACGGGCCAGTGATAACCGCGCGCTTCAATATCGCGCCCATAGTCCTTGCCCTCTTGCCAGAAAAACTCACCCCTTGCCACTTCAAACCAAACCAAATAATTCGCATTGTAAACAATGCCGCTCATGTCGGTATCCGCATACCGCACCCGGATTTTTGTCTCGATGGATCTCATGTTGCTGTCTACTCGCTCCCGCCGACTCCAAGCCAACCGATTGCAATCGTCTCGGGCATTGCCTCGAATGTGATTCTCAGACGATTCAGCGCCGGCAGTTGCCGCGCCGTCCCGAAATTAAAAATAACGTCTGTCCAGCCCATCCCAACCTCGTTCGTCGCGCGCACGTCATCGTTCAATTCCGCGTTCACGGGCACGTTCGCATTCGCGCTCCACAACCCGAGCTCTGCGCGTACCCCATCCGTCCCCGAATATGGAAAATACAATTCCGCCGTCTCGCGCCCCGGATAGCGTCCCGTTTCGCCGTTCACATTCGCAAGCGGTTCCGTCTGCCAGCCGCGCCCAAGATACATCAAATTGGCATTGTCTGCCAGAGCCGCATCCAACGCTTTGGCTTGCGGCGGCGGCGCCGCAAATGCATACCCCGTCACATCGCCGTCTTGATAAAACACGCTTGCCCCCATGACGTCGCGCAAATACGCGTCCAATGTTTCAACGCGTGCCGCGTCCAGCTGGTCCCGATGGAGGACGGCATAGCGCAGATCGAAAAATTGCAGCGTGTCTGCCAGCATCGCCCGGTCCTGGGCAATCTCTCCTTGTGTCAGGACGCCCTCCTCTGCGCCTTCCAAAATCCGCAGACTTCGCACCACGATGGGCGTCTGCCGCAAGTGGAAATAGTCCGCCAGGTCGGGCGCAATCCGATTCGTATAGGCGCGCAAGATGCGTTTCCCGTGAAACGGCTGATACGCCTCGTTCCTTGCCGCATAGCGCCAATTAAAACTCGGAATCTCCAACACGGTGAAATCGCCCTCTCGCCGTGCAATTTCCTGATACACCCCGGGCACGCGAAATTCGAGCGTCGGGTAGGGCAGGACGGCAGCTTCTACCAAAATGAGCGCGCTCAATGGCACAACGACCCAACTCCGCCACTGCAGCAAGACAAGCGCGCCGGCGCCCGCCAATAGCGACACGCCAAACAACACCATCAACCCGTACCGCATCGGAATCCGCACATGATTCAGAATCGGAATCTGATTTGCCAGCGTAAACAGCATTGGGACGCCCGTGCTGTTTCCCGCAAAACTCAAGACCGGTCCGAATGAGAGGAGCGCAAATGCTGCCGTTGCCAGAATCCAAAAGGACATCGTCCGCCGCGACCGAATCGCGCCAAGCAGCGCCAGCGCCAGCGTTGTGATCCCCAGAAACGCCTGACGGTCGGGAGACAATTCCGACTCGCCCTCCGAATTCACCGACGCATTCACGCCGCTCACGCGCGGCGTGCCCAGGTTCTGATACAGCGTGCTGCGCGCGTTCGGCAGGACATAGGACAACAAATCATAGGCGCGCTCTTGCGAATATTGCAGCGGATACACGCGAATATAATTTCCTCCCTCTATCGCAAAATCCTGCAGCACAAATATCAGCATCGGCAGCGACACAAGCCCCGCGACCGCAATCGTAACCGCCCAGCGCGCGTAGGGAGCGGTCTCCGCGCTGCGGACGCGCAGCCCATCCCGCGCCTGCGCCGCTCGTCCCATCGCGCCTCTGAGCGCGCCGACAAGAATATACAAAAACCAGAAACCGGTCAGGACCGCCAAAAATGCCGCAATCTGAAAATCCACATATACGTTCAGCGCAAAAAACAGCCCCGCCAGCATTGCGTTCTTCCAGCCCGCCCTGTTTGTCGCACGCAGCAAAAACAAGACATAGAACGGCATAAACTCGGTATGATACAGATTCGTAAACGCCGTCCCGTATCCGAGTCTCAGCGCCCCGAACGCAAATACAAGACCGGCGACGAACGACGCGCGGCGAATATTTGACTCGTCTTTCTCGCCCTTGGTTCGGCTTGCGCCCAACACCTCTTTTCCGAGCAAATATCCGCCCCACGCGGTCAACACTGTCGCGGTCAGATACATGAGGTTGAACGCGGGGACCAGCCCAAATGCGAGCTGTAGCGGAATGGATGCAAAACTCGGCAGCGCGGTCCCCCACAACAACTGGGTCGCTCCGCCGAGCGGATAAAAGATATAGTCGCTGTGAAACGGATTTGCGCCCGACTCGATCGCCGTGCGTGCCCAGCCCATCGCCCACAAATAACTCCACACATCCCCATCCACACCGGGAATGTGGGTTCCGAGCCGCGCGACAAGCGGATAGCTCATCACAATGGCGATGAGCAAATACAGGACCGGCACAAAAATGTGTTCGAACCGGGAAAATCGAGGACGCCGCGGGGAAAGGGACATTACTTGGACGTGCGGACGGGCGCATTGGCAAGCTTTTGAATCGTGTCCGCCACCTCATAGATTTCCTTGATGCACATATTGGCATCGGACGGACATTCGCGAGATCGTGCCTCGGCTGCGGGATCGAGGAACCATGCGCCCGTCTGGTCTGCCGTGCGCGGGTCCATTAACAATATCGTCCGAATCCCCAATTCGCGCGCGGCGGGCAGATTGCGCGCCATATCTTCTACCAGGATGCACTCGTCGCCCCGGACGCCCAGTTTCTCCAACACGCGCTCGTACGCGCCGCGCGCGGGTTTGCACTCGAATTGCATAAACACGATATCAAAAATCTGCTCGAACTCGTCCGCCACGCTCAGCCGCGCCAGCACTCGTTCGGCATGTGGCGCGTCGGCGTTGGTCACAATCACCTTTTCAAAAGGAATCGAGCCGAGCACCTCGCGCAGTCGCGCGTCAGGATGGATAAACTGCGCCACATCCACATCATGCACAAAACCCAAATAGTCCTGCGGGTCAATCTTTTGCTCCAGCATCAACCCCCGCAGCGTTGTGCCATATTGATTGAAATAACGCTTTTGAAGCGCGTGCGCATGTTCCGCGTCCAGGTGATACCGCTCCTGCAAATAAATCCGCATCCGCTCGCCGATCGCGGGCATCAACCCGCTGGTCGCGGGATACAATGTTTCGTCCAGATCGAATAGAATATATCTGATCATAGCTCTCTATTTTTCGCTCAAAATCTCAGCCAGTCGTCCCCGATCAATGTTCCCCCCGCTTATCAACAGCGCCACGCGCTTGTTTGCAAACATCTCCGGATTCTCGCTCACCGCAGCCAGTCCCACCGCGCCCGAACCTTCCACAATTATTTGCTCGTCCGCCGCAAAATCGGCGACCGCGCGTCGCACGGCGGTTTCGCTCACAATCACGATCTCGTCAATCAGTTTTCGGCGCGCCACATCATACACGATCTGCCCGATGCCTCCCGCGAGTCCGTCACAAATCGTCTCGCCCGCCGTGTACTCTTGATAACACACGCCGTCGCGCATCGAATCGCGCAGTGCGGGCGATGCCTCGGGCTGCACGGCGATCAACCGTATCTGTGGCGCGAGCTGCTTGAGCGCAACCGCCATCCCTGAAATCAGCCCTCCGCCGCCTACCGGCACGAGAACCATATCCGGGTCCGGCGCTTGTTCCAAGATCTCCAGGGCGACCGTGCCCGCGCCTGCCGCTGTTCTGGCGTCGTCATACGCATGTACAAACGTCGCGTGGCGCATGCGCTCATGTTCCGCCGCCGCGTGATGCGCGTCATCATAGGTCACGCCCACCTCGCGTACGTCCACTCCAAACTGCTTCATCTTGTCCACTTTGGCGCGCGGAGTTGTCCCCGGCACAAATATAGTTACATTGGAAATTCCCAGCTGCTTTGCCGCGTAACCGACCGCCGAGCCGTGATTCCCCGCCGACGCCGCCACCAGCCCGCGCTCAATTTCATCAGCCGACAATCGCATCAGCAGATTGAACGCCCCGCGCACTTTGAATGAGCCGGTTGGCTGCCAATTCTCCAATTTCAAAAACAGCTGCGTGTTACGGCTTGTCGGGAGCGCGCCCGAATGCCTCAGCGGCGTTCGCATTACGTATGGACGGATGCGCTCTTGCGCGCGCCAAACCTCGGCGAATGTGGGGGCGCGTTGAAACATAGAGCTCAATTGTATCTCTTGGGCAGTCAAATTCAAAAAAATTAGATATCTCTTTGTGGTAAAATTCTGCAAGCCAATTCCCATGCCTATTCGTATTCTTTCCGACGACCTTGCCTCCAAAATCGCCGCCGGCGAAGTGATCGAACGTCCCGCGTCGGTGGTCAAAGAGCTCGCCGAGAACGCGCTCGATGCCGGCGCGCGTGATATTCGCCTCGAAGTCCGCGGTGGCGGTCAGCGGCTCATTCGCGTCGCCGATGACGGCGCGGGCATCCCGCATGACGACGTGCCCACCGCGTTTGCGCGCCACGGCACCAGCAAGTTGTTTGCCGCCGATGATTTGTTTGCGATCCAGACGCTCGGCTTTCGGGGCGAAGCGCTCCCCAGCATCGCCGCCGTCGCGCGCATCACCATGATCTCGCGCCATGCCGACGAAATGAACGGCACGCTGTGGAAATCCGAGAACGCGCAGACCCTCATCTATCAACCACACGGCGCGCCGCGCGGCACGGTCGTGACGGTCGAGGACCTCTTTCGCAATGTGCCCGCCCGCCTCAAGTTTCTCAAGTCGCCCGGCGCGGAAAGCGCCCACATTGCCGAGCTCGTCCACGCATATGCGCTTGCCTACCCGCGCGTTCGCTTTTCGCTCGTCAGCGATGGCAAGCTGGTATTTCAATCGCCGGGCAGCGGCAAACTGATGGACGTATTGGTCAAGGTGTTTGGCGGCGAGACCGCGCGCGAAATGCTTGCGGTCAACTCGGCGGATGATCCCGCCGCCATGCCCGCGTCGGAGGACGGACTGCCGGACGCGCCTTTGGCGCCACCTGTCGTCAACGGCTATATCACCCCTCCCTCCATCCATCGCGGCAACCGGCGGCTCCAGTATCTCTTTGTCAATGGACGCTGGATCCAAGACCGTTCCATCGCGCACGCGGTCACTGAGGCATATCATACGATGCTGATGGTTGGGCGTTATCCTGTCTTTGTGCTCGATCTCCGGCTCGCCCCTGATGCGGTTGATGTGAATGTGCATCCGACCAAAATGCAGGTTCGTTTTCGCGAACCCTCCCTCGTCTATCGCGCGGTCCAGCGCGCCGTGCGCCGCGTTCTGCATGGAAAATTCCCCGTGCCGACCGTCGCGCCCGCTTCCCCTCTGACCGCGCCAAACAATTTCTTATCTGCGTCGCCGACTGCGTCCCTTGCCGCGCTCGATCTCATCCCTCCCACCGACGGCGGCGCGTCTCAAACTCCTCTCCACCTGCCTGCCGTCGCCGCCGACGGCACACCGCTTCCGCCGCGTCCCGTGTCTGCCGGCACACTGCCCATGCTGCGCGTCATGGGACAGATTTTCTCGACCTATATCATTTGCGAGGGTCCCGACGGGCTTTATCTGGTTGACCAACATGCCGCGCACGAACGTGTCCTCTATGAAAAATGGATGAACGAGCGCGAAATCAGCCCCGCCACTCAGGAATTGCTCGAGCCGCTCTCGTTGGAACTCTCGGCGATGCACTGGGCAATCTACGAGAGCGAACGCGAAAACCTCGAGCGCGCGGGATTCCGCCTCGAACCCTTTGGCAGCCAGACGATTCTCCTCCGCGCCATTCCCTCGTTGCTGGAACACAAGGAACCTCGCAAAACGTTTCTCGAAATTCTCGACATGACTGATGAGGGCGGCAACCCGATCCGGGCGACTGCCGAGGCGCGCCTCGTGATGAGTATCTGCAAAGGCGCAGCCATCAAAGGAGGTCAGGTCATGTCCCTTCAAGAAATGCGCGCGCTCATCCGTGACCTCGAAAACACCACCGCGCCGCGCACCTGTCCGCACGGTCGCCCCACCATGATTCTCATGAATACTGCCATGCTCGAACGCGAATTCGGACGTCGCGGCTGAGCTAATCAACATCCTGTAACTCATCTTTTGGAGCCATCATGAATCAACCTCTCTTGACCCCGCTCAGAGAAACAAAAATCAAATTCGGCTATCTCGGCGTTCCCTATGACGCGTCCACCTCCATCGCCAACCCCGGCGCGCGTTTCGGTCCTGCCGCACTCCGCGAACATTTTCAACTGCTCCTTGCCAAACGGGTTGTGGATGGGATGGTGGCTGATATGGACCTTGGGGAGGTGGTGGACTTGACAGGCGTGGAGGTCGCCGATTTTGGGGACGTGGCGCTGTCGTTTCACGACCAGACCAAAGCCATTGATCAGGTGACGGCGGCGGTCGCCGAAATCCTCGCGGGCGGTTACATTCCCCTTGTCATCGGCGGCGATCACGGCGTCACCTATCCCGCGTTTCGCGCGCTGCACAATGCGACACAAGGCAACATCGGACTGATTCAACTCGACGCCCATTGCGATATGCTCGACTTTTCCGAAAAGCAAGGGAATATTTCGGGCAGCAGCGGCATGGCGCGTTCGCTGGAGCTGGGGCGCCTCTCGGGCAAGAACATGGTGCAGGTTGGCTTGCGCGGCTATGCCACCACCCAGCAGTGGGGCGTTGGCGTGAAATATGGCGTGCGCCGCATCCTTGCGCCCGCATTTGAGGAAATGGGCGCACTGCAAGCGGCGAAACAATCGCTGGCGTGGGCGCGGCAGGGCACGGAAAAAATCTATCTCACCGTTGATACCGACGCACTAAACCCCGGCGAAGCGCCCGGCACCGGCTGGCCCGAGCCCGCCGGTCTCACCGTCCAGCAGCTGCTCGACTATACACGTTATCTGGCGCCGCATGTGGACGCGCTCGACATTGCCGAACTCAATCCTCTCTTTGACAGCGCGCCCCGTCATACCGTCATCATGTGCGCGCGCCTCTTGTTCGATTTCATCACCACCAAAACGCGCGCCATCGGCAGCAACTCGCGCTTTCGCCCGCGCAAAAAATAATTTCCGGATCCGGAACTTGTACAATCACGCGCCCGAAAATTACCGCTGTCCTTTTTGCGATATCCCGCACACGGCAGAGGAACCGAATCGTTTCTCGCTCGCCGGCGACATTGTCTATCGTGATCGAAATGTCACTGCTCTGGTCGCATCACACCAATACCCGCGCAACACGCCAAACATTCTCATCGTCCCAAACGCGCATTATGAGAACATTTTCGACCTGCCCCCCGAGCTCGCGGTTTACATTCAACGCCTCGCGCGGCAAATTGCCATTGCCCTCAAACGCGCGTATGCTTGCGACGGTATTTCCACGCGACAGCACAACGAGCCGGGCGGCAGCCAGGATGTGTGGCACTATCATCTGCACGTCACGCCGCGTTTCAAGGACGACCGCTTTTATCACACCATCTATGAAAAATTCTTGATGCCTGCCGCCGAACGCGCCAAGCATGCCGAACGCATAAAAACCAACCTTACGTAAAGAACGAACGCCGTTTCGTTCCGTTCGCCGTATCGTTCCGTTCGCCGTATCGTTTCGTTCGCCGTATCGTTCCGCCCTACACGGAGCATCACTCATATGCCAACCCAACCCGATTACCTCTCTATCATCAACGACGGTTTCGAACGCACGCCCAATCCCAAAAAAATCATCGTCGTCGGCGCGGGCATGGCGGGTCTTGCTGCCGCCTACGAACTAAAACGCGCCGGTCACGATGTCGTCCTGCTTGAAGCGCAGCAGCGCGTCGGCGGCCGCCTCCAGACCTGGCGCGAACCTTTCAGCGACGGCTTGTATGCCGAAGCGGGGGGGATGCGCCTGCCCAAATCCCACACGCTCACGATGGGCTATGTCAACAAATTCAAACTCGAGACTGGTCCCTTTACCATGGGCAACCTCAACTGCTATGTGTTTATGAACGGCAAAAAACTCCGTCTGAGCGAATTTCGCACGAACACAAGCGTTCTCGGATTTGAATTGAACGAAAACGAGCGCGGCAAGACCGCAAACGAATTGTGGGAACATGCCCTCGAACCCATCCTCCAAAAACTGCGGACGCAGGGTCCAGACGCGTGGGACGACATTATCAAGCAATATGACCAATACTCGCTGCGTGAATTTCTTGAAAAAGCCAAATGGTCCGAAGGCGCGATTGAAATGTTCGGGCTTTTTGCCGGGTACGAAGCGCGTCAGAACGCCTCTTTTATTGACATCATTCGTCCCGAAATCGGCGGCTCGTTTCGGGATCTTGTCGAGCTCGTGGGTGGCTCCGACCACCTCCCCAACGCCTTTTTGCCCGAGCTCCGCGCCAACATTCGCTTTGGCGCAAAAATGATCGCACTCGACCAGTCGCCGGACGATGTGACGGTGCATTACAAAACGCGCGCCGCCCGCGCCGCTGTCACGGGCGATTATGTTATTCTCACCTTGCCCTTGCCCGTCATGCGGCACATTGAAATTCTCAAACCTTTCTCGCGCGCCAAACAGCGCGCCCTGCGTCAGGTGCACTATGACGCCTCGACCAAAGTGCTGCTCCAGACCCGCCGTCGCTTTTGGGAAGAGGACGAAGGCATCTATGGCGGCGGCACCGTCACCGATCTCGCCATCCGCAACCTCTATTATCCCGACCACGGGCGCGAGACGGGACGCGGTGTCCTGCTTGCCAGTTACACCTGGGCGGACGATGCCCAACGCTGGGGCTCGCTCCCGCCCGAATCGCGCATCGAACAGGCGATTGAAGATGTTTCGCGCATCCATCCCCGGATCATTGACGAATTTGAAGTGGGCGCGTCCAAAGTGTGGCACGACGACGAATACGCGGGCGGCGCGTTCGCGCTCTTTGAACCCGGTCAATTTACGCGGCTCTATCAAGCCATCTGTCAGAACGAGGGGCGCGTCTATTTCGCGGGCGAGCATGCATCGGTCTATCACCGATGGATTCAAGGCGCCATCGAGTCCGGTCTCCGCGTCGCCAACGAAATCCACACTTCCGGTTTTCGATAGAGTTTCGGACGCTCATCAAACAAAAAAATGACAGCAGAGTGATCCGCTGTCATTTTTTTTATTTTACGGCGAGAACCTCACCGAATAGCATTGTCCGCCGCTATACAGAGTTCGCTCCCCACTCGCTTTGCCGACCCCCGCAATATGAGCGGTGTAGGTGTATTTTCCCGGGGGCATCCGAATTCTGTACCACTGGTCATCCCCCGGCACATCATAATCGTGTGTGCCCCACTCCCCGCCGCCAATCGTAAAGCGCATCAACGTGCCCTTGTAATTGTTGGCGATATAAAAGAACGCTTCATGTGCGGGCGCATCACACGTGTTCGCCGCTTCGGTTGGGCGTCGCGTGGGCGCGCGTGTCGGCGCTGCTGTCGGAGGTAGCGGCGTCGCCGTCACAACAATAATGAACGGTGTCTGGGTGGGCTGTGCCGCAGCAGGCGTGGCTGTCGGGAAATCAAAAACGGGAATCTCGATCCCGCTTGTCGGCTCCGGCGTCGGCGCCGACTCGAGCACGCGCGGAGACGGCACTTGCAGGGGCGACAAGATTTCCGACACTTTGAGATCGTCAAACAATACCGTTTGATTCGGCTCATCCGGCTCGAAAAACAGCGCGATCTGACCCGAGGTCAAATTTGGGTCGCGAATGCTGTCAATCCATTGCCCCCCAATCTGAAAAGCAATCACGTCGCCCTGGTTCACGATGCGAATCTGGCTCGGAAAACTCGCATTGCCCACAAACGGCGAATCGGTATACGGGATAAGAGTTTCATAGTGGTCGCCCGCAAAGCGAAACAGCCCGTATTTGCCTTGATTCGTCACCCCGAGGATATAATAGTTGTTGCTCCCTTCGTCCATGCGAAACATCACGCCATAGCGCGCATTCTTGTCCGCGTTGGGCAGTCGTGCGGTCAGCTCGATCACCGCATCGGTGAGGATGGGGCGATAATAGATCCAGCGCGTGCCTCCGGTATCCTTGCGCGTAAAGTTCAGTTGCCCATTTTTGCATTCGATCAGAATGTTGTCGTCCTCGATCGGTTTGCACTCGTCATACGTAATATCCAGCACGGGATTCGTCTCGCCTGTGCTCGGTTCCGCCGTCGGGACCGGTGTCTCGTCCGCATTCAATGCCCCCAGATCGATCGGCGGCAAGTCGCCAAAATCGGGTGTTGTTTTGGGGGATAGCGTCGGGTTTTGCTGTGGCGGCGCCAGTTTCAGCGTCGTCACGCCGTTCTCACCCGTGCCGTTCGCCGCCGAAAGCGGCGGCGTATACATCACAAAGCCCATCACCGCCAACAGCACAGCCACCAGCCCGGCTGCCATCAGAAAACGATTGAATGACATGGTTGCTCCTCCTTTGCAATAATGACCCGCAAGCGTCACAATGGCGCGGTGCGTGTGTTCAATCGGAAAATTGCCCCGGCAAAAATGCGTCCGGCCGCGCGCCTAAAGCAACTATATTCTGTGCTTCCCAACGTGTCAAGGTAGAAACGGCGTCAGTCCGAATCCCCCGCTCCTCTCGTTCCGACTTGGCGCCAACTCTGGCAAAATTCCAAAAAGGACTTGACACCGAACGCGTGTTCGCTTATAATCGGAACATCCGTGCTAAACTAAATATAGCACCTTTTGTCCGGGAGGCATCCTATGGCTCTGTCCGAACGTCAACAAGACATCTACAAATACATCCAGCGATTTACCGCGGATAAAGGTCGCCCGCCGACCATCCGCGAAATCGGGCAGGCGGTCAAAATCTCGTCCACCTCCGTCGTCAACTATAACCTCAACATCCTCGAAAAAGCCGGACTTTTGGCGCGCGAAAAAGAAGTCTCGCGGGGGCTGCGGTTGACTGGTCAAAACGGCAAAAATGTCTCCGATCCCCGTTTCGTTCAGGTCCCCTTGCTCGGGCGCATTGTCGCGGGCAAACCGATTGAAATCCCCGAAGCGGGCACTTCGGCGTTCGAAGCCGACCACGAAAGCGTCACGCTGACCCGTGATCTCTTGGGCGGCGCGGACAACGAAAACCTTTATGCGCTCCATGTCAAAGGCGATTCCATGATTGACGCCTCCATTCACGACGGCGACATTGTCGTCATGAAACATCAGGAAACCGCCCGCAACGGCGACCTCGTCGCCGCGTGGATCAAGGACAAACAACAGACCACCCTCAAGCGCTTTTTCCGTGAAAAGGGTCTCATCAAACTCGTTCCCGCCAACCCCAGTTACAAGACTATCGAGGTTGACCCCCGCAACGTTTCGATTCAGGGTAAAGTCGTCCTCGTCATCCGCCAACTCGGCGCCGCTGCCTGAACAAATCGAGCCAGATATCATTCGGTATCTGGCTTTTTTTATTAAGGTTCGGGCTATTGACATAAGAACAGGTGTTCTGTATAATCAGAACACCTGTTCTTTGTTCAAGCGAGGCGCCATGAACCGCCAACGATTACACCATCAGGCAGATAAAATCGAATACGTGCTGGCAACGCACAAAGCGCCCGCCAAAGTCACCGGCGGCCGCGTCACCCCCCGCACGATTCAATTCCACGTCTCGCCCTCTGCGACAACCAAAGTCTCCCAGGTCGAAAAACTTGCCGAAGAAGTCGCGCTCGCGCTCAACACCTCGTCCGCGCGCATCTCCCGTTCCAACGGTCAAATCAACATCGAAATCCCGCGCGATGACGTTCAACCCCTGCGTCTTTTCGATCTCTGCGATCAGGTCCGCAAGGACTCGCAAATGGCGCAAGCCCTCGCCGTGCCCGGCACCATGCTGCTCGGCATGGCGGTAGACGGTGTGCCCATTCTCTTGCGCGTCTCTGCGCCCGATGTGGCGCATGTCCTCATCGCGGGCACCACCGGCTCGGGCAAGAGCGAAGCCGCCCGCACCATGCTCGCCTCCCTCATGCTCTTTCAACGTCCCCGTGATCTCCAAGTCATCATCATTGATCCCAAGGCGAGCGAGTTCCGTCAATTCGAACAGCTGCCCCATCTCTTGTGTCCCATCGTCAAGAACGTCGAGGACGCGGTTGCCAATCTCGAATGGCTCGTCGAAGAAATGATGCGCCGCCAGGAGCAAATGATCGTGCGCCCGCGCATCGTCCTCATGATTGACGAGCTCGCCGACCTCCTCGTGCAGGGCGGGGGCGAGGTCGAGAGCTATCTCGCGCGCCTCGTCCAGCGCGGGCGCAGCGCGGGCATTTCGGTCATCGCCTGCACGCAAAAACCCACCGCGTCCGTTCTCGGTGGGCTGGTCAAAGCCAATTTCCCCGTGCGGCTCGTCGGCAAAGTCACCGGCGCAAACGAAGCGCTCGTCGCTGCGGGAGTGGCACAAAGCGGCGCAGAAAAACTGATGGGGCGCGGCGATTTCCTCCTCATCGCCAACGGCGAAAAAATCCGCGTCCAGATGGCGCACATCCCTGCCGACGATTACGAGACCTTGCGCGCCGCCGTCTTGAGCGCGGCGCAGGCGCGCCCCACATCCTCTGCGCGCAATTCGTCCACCCCACACCGCGCCACCAATTTCGTCCAGGCCATGTTCGAACGCGTGAGGTAGCTGACATCACACGAAAATCAAAACTGCCACACACCTGTTTTCAGTGCGTGGCAGTTCTGTATTTTGTTTCGTCGCGAATTCGGTTCGCGTCCTTCCGTGGCCGCAGGATGCCGGAGGCAGGGGCCACGCATGCGCTCAATTCAGCTTGGGCGTAAACTTTTTCCAATGGCCCTCAGAGACAACCCGGACGGTTCCGTCGACCACTTGAATGGCGGTCTCATCGTCAATCGCATACGCCGGCACATCCATCCCGGCGGCCCATCTTTCTGCGTCGGCCATGGTATTCTGCGGCAGCATCTCGTGGTCCAGGTGCGGAAAGATGGAAAAGTCAACAAATCCTAGTGTTCTGTCGCCATGGGTAAGCGGACTCGCATGCACAAAATCATCCCCGATGCGCGGAGTCATCACCATGCTCCCGGCGCTCAATCCCACCCAGACGGTCTTGGGGAGCGATGGCAAGAGGTCGGCCAGTCCGGACTGCTGCATCCAATAGCACAGATACATGGGGTCGCCGCCATTCACCAGGAGCACGTCTGCCGCTCGGACCCAGCCGACCCAGCGTTCTCTATCGATGGTCGGCAGTGCTGTGAGTTCCAGCACACCGATGGACTTCCAACCCAATTCGCACATTGGTGTTTGGGGTTCTCGTCCGCTAATAAACTGCCATGCCATAGTGGGATTAACGCGGGGGTGCCCGTACCCTGCAGTGGGAATACAAAGGGCGTTGGCCTCGGCAATGGGTTTGCCCAGCAGGTCGATGAGCGCGTTATGAATACTGGGGTTTTTGATACCGGCGGAAGTAAGTAAAAGCTTCACAATAGGTTCCTTTCGTAGCAAATCCACTCGATGGACTATCTCGTCGTCAATTCCACCACCAGCATATCCAGCGCCAGCGTTGGCTCCAATTGGCTCGTTTTCAAACTCACATCCGTATCGAGCAGCTTGACCATGATGTTTTCCAACTGCTCGACCGAGTAATTCCGCGCCTGTTCCGACATTTTTCGCATTATAAACGGCTGCAGTCCCAACTGCTTTTGGATCGCATCGTTTTGCATCCCCCGCGTCGCCAGGTCGCGCACCTGAAGCATGATTCGGTACTGCCGCGTGATCATGGTCAGCAAATAAAACTCGTTCGCATTGTGTCGCAGTTGGTCGTGCAGCAGTTCCAGCGCCCTGGTCGTTTTTCTCTGTCCCAGCGCGTCCACCAGTTCAAAAATACTCTGTTCCTGCGCCGGAGCCACCATCGTCCGTACATCCGCCCGTCGAATCTGCGTCCCGTTTTTATACACGATCAGCTTTTCAATCTCACGGTCCAGCGCGCCCAAGTCCGCCCCGACAAATAGAGCCAGATCATTCGCCGCCGAAAACTCGATGCTCCCTCCTTTTTTCTCGACGTGGTCAATGACCCAGTCCATCAATTTCTCGGCAGTCGGCGCGGCAAACAATTTTACCTGCACATCTTTTTTGTGCTTTTCCGCAAACTTGAGCGCCGCGTTGTTTGCCGCCAGTTTCTTGTTCTCGATAAACACCAGCTCGGTCGTCGGCGCGACATTTGGCAAATAATCCAACAGCTCCTGTTTCAGTTCGGGATTCGTTTCTTCCTCTGTTTCCTCCCCCTCTTCCGTAGCTTTGCGCCGCGGGTCCAGACGCGCCAACAGTCCCTCGACCAGCACCAACCGCTTGTCCGAGAGAAAGGGGATTGCATCCGCGTGATGCCGCAGTTCGCTGACGGACAACGAACGCCCTTCCAGCGTCGTCATATTCAGCTCGGCGAACTGCGGATCACCCATCCCCGCGCGCAGCTCTCGCACCGCCTCAGCGCGCTGAAAATCATCCTCACCATGAAAAATATAAATCATCAGCCCACAAAACCGCGTCCCCCTCTGGGATCGCAAATTTCCCAATTTGCGCCAATTTGCCCCTCCCCCTGGGACCGCAAATTTCCCGATTTGCGCCAATTTGCGATTACACCGGGTTCATCACCCCTCATTCATCGCTCGCCATTTTCCTCCCACGCAATATCCACATGCCAGAACGAAATCCCCGCAAAATCCCTTTTACTCACACCCGCAAAATTCGCGGCAAACACATTTGGCGAAGTCGTCACATACTTTTGCAGGGTCATTCCAAGAGTCGGCGCCAGGAACGTCGCCAGCGTCGTCGCAATCATCGCATCCGGCAGCTTGGAGAGGCGCGGTCGTCGCCCCAGCGCAAAAAATGCGGCACATGCCGTCAGCGCGCCGATTGTCACCAACTGCGTTCCACAGCGCGGATGCACCGCCAGGTCGCCCTGGCCCGCTTTCATCCGTCGCAGCGCCTCTTGTGCGGCAGCCGCCAGTGTCTCTGGCTCCACGTCCCCGATAATCGCAAATCCGCCCCCGTCCGCGCGTCCCACCAACGAAAGATTCGGCGTCGCTTCGGACAAAACGTGCACGGTCGCATGTTCGATGCCGTGATTTCGTCGCACCTTTTCGAGATAATTTATCATTCACCCTTCCTGACGAATAAAATGTCGCCGCCAATCTCCCCTCTCTGGTCTTGGATCACTGTCAAATTATACAACGGAGCGATACACCGCCAATGTTTCGCGCGCCGCGCGTTCCCATGAAAATATCTTTGCCCGCGCCAGCCCGCGCTCGCGCAGCTCGCCCCAACGCCTCTCGTTTGTCAGCAGTTCGCCCAGCGCGTTCGCCCACCCCTCGGTATCGTCGGGCGCCGGCAGAATCCCCGCGTCGCCAACCACTTCCGGCAGTGAAGACGCATTCGAAACAATCACCGGCGTTCCGCTCGCCATCGCCTCCAGCGGCGGCAGCCCGAACCCTTCATAGTGTGACGGATACAAAAACACCCGCGCCGCCCCATACAATACCGGCTTGTCCTTCTCCGCCACAAACCCGATAAACTTGACGCTCTGCTCCGTTCCCGCTTCCGTCGCCATCCGTTTCACGCTTGGAAAAAAATCCGACTCGGTATCAGGCAACCTGCCCGCAATCACCAATCTCCAATCTCCGAACTTGGATCTCTTCCACGTCTCTATCACTCTCCGCACGTTCTTTCGCACATCAAATCCCCCCAAATACAACACATATCGTTCGGGGAGATTATATTTCGCCCGCACACGCGCCAATTCCTCTTCGTTGGGTGGTTGATAACGCGTATCCGCCGCCAGGTGGACCACGTGAATCCTCTCGCGCGGAATCAGCATCAGCCGTTCAATGTCCCGCGCGCTCGCGTGCGAGTCCGTCAAAATCGCCTGCGCCCGTTTTGCCCCCGCCGCCGCGAGTCTTGTATACAGCCGGACCGCTGTCGAGCCGCCATACGCCGGCAGCGTCATCGGAATCAAATCATGAATGGTCACAACGCTGGGGTGGGTGGGAAACAACGGCGGACCCAGGTGCGGCACATGCGCCAGGTCAAATCCGCGTTTCGCCGCGCGCGGAAACGTGTGCTGCTCAAATTCCAGCTTGGCTAAATTGTCGCGTGACAGGCGCGTGGGGTAAACGTCTACAGGGGCGGGGGCGGTGGGGTCGGCGTGAGGGGCGACAAAAACAAATTCATCTTGCGGGGCGAGTGCGCGCATTGCTCGGACGAGCTCGCGCAAATATTGTCCGACGCCCGTCGCGGGCGCGGCGAGAAAAAGTCCGTTCAGCGCAACGCGCATTGAAACCAAACCCACAGTTCATGTCGCCGCCCGTATTGTCAACGGCGACATGAACCACATATCGCCTACTCGCGCAGCGACTCGACCGTCAGCCGCAGTCCTTGGTCCAATCCAACGTTCGCTTTCCAGCCCAACTCTTTGCCCGCTTTGGTCGCGTCGAGAAAAATCTTGTATACCTCGCCGGGTTTGTCGGGCGAATAATTTGCCGGTTTGTGGAAATCGGTCGCCTGCTGCAGTTTTTCATACACCGTATTGATATTGGTGCCAACGCCCGAGCCGATATTATAGATCTCGTTATCGCCCGCATCCAGCGCCAGCACATTCGCCCGCGCCACATCGCCGACATAACAAAAATCGCGCTCCTTGTCGCCCTTGCCGTTGATCGTCGGCGTTTCCCCCTTGAGCATCTTGTAGGTAAAAATCGCAATCACGCCCGCTTCGCCAAAGGGGTTTTGGCGCGGACCATAGACGTTTGGATACCGCAGGACGGTGTATTTCAGACCATAGTTATAGTTATACAGAAACAGGTAATGCTCCACGTGATGCTTGCTCGCGCCGTATGGGTCAAGCGGATTTATGCTGTGGTCTTCTCTGACGGGCAAATATTTGGGCTCGCCATAGGTTGCTCCGCCGGTCCCCGCATAAATCACCTTTCGTGTGCCGACACGCCGCGCCTGTTCCAACACATTTAGCGAGCCGATAATGTTCACTTGGGCATACAACTGGGGTTTTTGCAGAGACTCGCGCACATCCGCTTTGGCTGCTTGGTGCGAAATGATTTCCGGTTTGAAATCGTCAAACGCGCGCCCCACCGCATCATTGTCGCAAATGTCCACGCGATACAGTTTGATGCCCGGCGAGACATTTTTTTCTCTGCCGGTCGAGAGATCGTCCAGCGCTGCCACTTCATGTCCCTGCGCGACGAGCGCATCCGCAATGTTCGAGCCGATAAAGCCCGCTCCACCCGTGACCAGAATTCTCATGTTCTCCCCCTTGTAAAACTATCTCAGAATGGTTGTTTGCGCTCGAACGCCGTTTTGCGCAGCCGCAATGTCACGCCTTGCTCGTCTTTTACTCGACAATTTCTAGTGCAACAACATGAAATTGCCAAGTCAAGTGACGGCACGCGAGTTATAAAACCCAATACTCCACTCCGCAATCTCATGTTGTTGCACTACTAGATGCTTGTGCGTAACCACGCCGCCGCATCCGTCAGGAACGCGCGCCGCAGGGTGATTTCTCCACCGTCGCAATAGTTCAAATCATACTCGTTGGTCGAAACAAAATCATTCCCGCGCAATTCAAAACGTAAAGAATTTGCTCCCGGTTCCAGTCGTAGGTCCAGCCCTCCCAGCGCGTGTGCCCCGTTTGGAGGCAATACCACGTCGAACGCCATCACCTCTGTCTCGTTGTGCCACGCGCGCAGCGTCCCCTTCCGCTCGCCGAGCATGTCGTTCACGAGCCACACTTGCCCGCTCACAATCTCACCCGCCGACCGGATGCGATACGGAAACGCAAAGGATACAAGGACGGGATTATACAGCTCTTTGATTTTCCCGTAGGCGCGTTTGGGCGTGCGCGTATAGTCCACCACGCTCCAGCAGATCGAGTGCCAGGGTTCGTTAAACTGCCAAAAAGCGCACCCCGAGACGCGCGGTTTGCTCCGCCGGGCGTGTTCGATTGCAACTTGCAGTCCGCGCAGCTGCGCCTCTTGTGACGCGCGCACAAATTGTTCCGCGGACACGGTTTCCGGGTCGTGGTCGCCCAGCAGGGGGCGCGCATAGCGCCAGAGTTTTTCGCGCTCGGCATTGTGATACTCCCAGTTCTCATCGGGCGGGTAAACTGCCTCGTCAGATAGAAACCGGTTCAAGGTTTCGACATTTGGCGCCGCTTGCAGTCCAAACTCGCCAAAAAAGAGCGCGGTGTCCTTTTCATAATCGCGCGTGTTTGCCATCCCATGCCAGACGCGCCAGTTGTGTGATTCATCCGCCGACGGCGACGCGGGCTTGAAAGGTCGAGTGCCATCATTCGCCGCCACCGCCTCGCGCAGTGTCTCGATCAGACGCCGGTTGGCGCGCGGGATAAACTCGTTGCCGCCGCACCAGAGCGCGACCGAAGGATGATTACGCAGCGCGCGCACGATCGCATCACATTCCCGCCGCGCCAGACTCGTAAACTCGCGGTCTCTGGGAAAATAATCCACCCCCGCGCCCGAAAACGGAAATTCCTGCCACACCAGAATCCCCAGCTCGTCGCACAGTTCGTAAAAAGCGCGCTTTTCCTTTAGTCCGCCGCCCCAGACGCGTAATAGATTGATGTTGGCTTGACGCGCCAGCGTCAACAGCTCTGCATAGTCTTTGCGCGTCACTCGCGCCGGAATTGCATCCGCCGGGACCCAATTCGCGCCTCGAATAAACTCCGGCTGCCCATTGACGCGCAAAGTCCATGACGCGGCATCGTCGGGCGCTCTCTCATTTCGGTCCAGATCAATGGTTCGCAGTCCAAAGCGCGTCTCGACCGCATCCAGCTCACCCTGCTCATCCAACAGGGTCACTCTCAGCTCATACAAATTCTGTTCGCCCCGGTCCCACGGGTTCCACGCGCGCGGCTCGGTCAATTCCAGCGCAAACGTTTGTGCGCCGCTCGCTTCCAAATGCAGTGGCATCTCGAACGTCTGCAGCGAATTGGCGAGATTCTTGTCCGGCTGGGTTTCGCGCAGTCGCGCTTCAAAACGGATTCGCAGCTCGCGCGGCGTTTTCGCGTCCACATCCAGCGTCACACGCACCCGTCCGTCCGGCACACCTTGCACCCACACATCGCGCACAAACACCTCGCGTGTCTGCGCAATAAACGCCTCGTCCCAAATCCCGCACGTCAACAAGCGCGGCGCAAAATCCCAGCCAAAAGACATTTGGCATTTCAACGTCGCATAACGGTCGGGAAATTCACCCGCTTGCGCCCCGTGCGGCAGCAACCGTCCCGCGACATGACGCCACACCTTCTCTTGCGGTTCGAGTTTCATGCGCGGCAGCTGGTTTCCGCCCGACACCCGCACAGCAAGCCGATTGGCTCCCTCCAAGATTTTTTCGAGCGGAATCTCATACACCTGCCGCGAAAACATTCCCACATGTCTGCCCAATTCCAAGTCATTCCAATAAACCGCACACTGGTAATCAACCCCTTCGAAAATCAAAAAGGTGCGCCGCCCGCTCGCCGCGGTTTTGTCTTGAAACAGCTCGGACGCAAGCACATCACAGCGATACCACCAATCATACTCGTCCACCCATTGACTTGCCTCGTTGTTCTTGCCAAGAAACGGGTCGGGAATCTTGTTGAGGTTCAACAGGGCGAGTCGCACGTCGCCCGGAACTTGGGCGGGCAGCCACCCCCTGACCTGCGCCAAATCGTTCGCTGCGGGAAATTTCTGCGGCGCGACCGCTCCCACAAACCAATTCGAATGATTCAGACCGACTATTTTTCGCATACCCTAAAACGTCGCGACCACTCGCGACACCGTCGCCGGAAAGCGAATCTGATGCGCGTTCACCCGTTCGACACCCTTGCCCTCACCGCCCGCATCCAGAATCTCGACCGGCAAATTCCATTCGATGTATTCCGGAGGCATGCGCCATTTCCCATCGAGCACCAACGTCACGTTGTGGTCTCCGAACGCCAGCGTGAAACTCACCTGCCCGAACAGCGTTGCCGCGCGCTCGACCTTGACGCTCGCCGTCTCAAAAACCCACTCGTCGGGCAGGGCGGGCGTCAGCACGAGATGGTCTCTTTCCTCAAAGAGCAGGGCGTTTCGCACAAAACTGACCACGTCTGCCGCGACCCACCCGTGATGACCGTCGCCGTGCCCGCCGCGCTTGGTCTGCGGGTGAATCGTCTCGCCCCACGTCCATGTCGGCGACGCATTCGCCAGCACAAACCGCATCGCCTGCCACGCTTCCGGGTTGCGTTGAAACAATTGCGTCCCCGCGAGATGCAGCGCCAGATACGTCCCAAAGCCCCCGTGCCCGACATGATGAAAAAACGCGCCATCCACAAACGCGATTTTTTTCAACTCCTCTATCGTCGCCGTGATGCGCGCGTCGTCGGCTGTGACAAGCCCGAGCGGGTATGCCGCCGTCAAATTCGCGACCATTGCCGAATCGGCGCGCCGTGACGGCGCAGCCGGCATCCATTCCGCGTGGTTTCGCTCCGCCGCGCCTTTCAAACTCGCATCAACATCATTCCAAAATGCGTCATAATTCGCTTGTAGCTTCTTTTCATCGTCCGGGCTGTTGAACGTTTTCGCCGCAAACATCGCCGCGCGCAGACCCGCCAAGCCCCACCAATCATCCCAATAATAATAATCGTTGGGACCCAAATGTTCGGCGCTCATGCCTGCGGGCAAAAGCCCGCGTTCGGGTGAATGTTCGCCCCTCTTTTTGGTCTTTTGCCGTGCGGCGTCTATCCAATGCGCCATGTTCAGCATTTGCCAGTACATGCTGTGCAGCAATTCGTAATCGCCGGAAAGGCGCGCATCCTGTTCCAGCAGCCACAACGCCTGCCCGTTCGAGTCCCATTCTCCATCCTGCGACTGCAAATATCCGTCCTTGCGAATAAATTTCGGGATTGTCGCCAGCGTCTCTTTGACCTGCTTGTGATACCCGAGCTGTCCCAGCGCGTGGAGCATATATGCCGCGTCTCGAAACCAAAACTCGTGATACAAAAAGGGACCGGGCGTGATCGCATCGCCGTCGTGGAGCACCAACAAGTGCGCCTTGTTTGCGTCGAAAGCATTTTGTGCTGCATCGTCAGGCACGCGAATGTTCATTCCTTGCGCCAACAGCGTCCGCCAGCGTTTGGAAAAATCACGCTCGAGTTTCGACAGTGCGTCGGGATGGGTCCATTTTGCCGCCTCATCGCTGCTTGCGCGCTTGCTCGAAAGCGGCATGACCGCCGTGATGCTCTGATGCGTGTGAGGGCGCAGTTCCAGGCGAAAAGCCGCAACAAATGTTGCCATGCCGGTCGGGTCCGAAACGGTGGGAATCTGGTTGAGCTCGCCCAGTTGGAAATAAACATCCCCCCGGGCGCTCGTGGATGTGCCAAACGTGCTGGGAGTGGGAATCACCGCGCCGAGTTCGCCGTTCACCCACAATTCGCTCGTTTCGTTCCGCGTCCGCAGCTCGATCTTTTCGACCATTGCGGCGCCTTCGGGGCTGAACGGACGCAGTGCCAGATACAGCGTTGCCGTGCGCGCTTCGCCGCGCGGATTTTCCACCGTGTTTGCCGCAATCACCCAATCAGCTCCGTCAGCATCCTCGACGCCAAACACTCTTTGATTGGTCCGCAGTCCTTTCGGTTCATACCGGGTCTGTACGAGCGGCAAGTTCTCGTGCAATTGTTGCGTAACCTCCGCGTCGGCGCTCCGTGAAGGCAGAAACAACTGCCCGTCCACCTCGACCCATACGTCCAGCGACCATTCCCAACCGTTTGGTTGGGGCGTCACCAGCCCGCGCGGGTCTACGATAGCTTCGTATTTGGACTCGGGGTTGCCGACCGCCGTCCAGTTGCGATAGGCGCCGTTGATCAAAACGGGCTGCAGGGCGCGACCGATAAAACCGCAGTCTTTGGGGTCCAGCTGTCGGGTTGCCCAATAAGGCAGGACCCAATCGCGCGCAGTATCCAGAATTTGGCGATTGAACCAGCCGCGCGTCCACAAACGCGCGGCGAGGGGGATCAGTTCAGCAGGAATCTGGTCTGTCTTGCCAATACGTCCCGAACGTTCAAGATACTCACTGACAATCGGGGAAAAACGATAGCGCGGCCCAAACACGCGGAGCAGGTTGGCGATAAAGCGCAGCATAATGACACCCCATTCTACTCGAATTGGATGACGGTCATAATTTTTTTGCCCCGCCGCGGCGCTTGTCATTCATTTGTAATACAAGCAAAACCGCGCTATAATCCAATTTGCTGTCGCGTCGCAAGATGCGCGGCAATTTTTTGTCTCGCGAGTAGAATCATGCCATCGGCAAGTGAAACCTATTGGAATAATTTCCAAGTCGGCGATCAAGATATCGAACGTGTGTATGCGTACCTGCTGGAAAAAGGCGAAATCGTCCGGACAGCGGATCTGGCGCGCTTCGTAATCAGCGCCCGCTCTCACCAGGAACAAGAACGCCGCGCGCGGCTCAATTCCGCCGCTCAACTTTATCAACCCAAAAACTCATACGAGGTCGGTCAACGGCTTGTCTTTTCGGCACTGAACGACATAGAGGGGATTGTCTCGGGTGTGCGCGTTTCCAAGAATCCGCGCCTCGCCGAGTTCCAGGTCATCGCCATCAAGTTTCCGAATGGCATGATGCGAGAATTTGCCGCTTCGTATGATCTGCCGCATCCGCTCAACGAAATCAAACCCGTCGCGACCGGCGCAGCCGACGAGTCTCCCGACGAAATCTATGCCCGCTACGGCGTCGCCATCGAACGCGCGCTCGCCAACCGCTTGCGCGCCGACAAAGAGTTTGTCGAACAGGACGGCAGATGGCTCCTGCGAGATGCCATTTTGCCGGTGGACGAGTTTGGGCTGAACATTATCGAAGCCGCCATCGAGCAGCTCAACAATTCCATGACCGCGCTCGAATTGGCGCGTGTGCTCAAGAACGATGCGGGCATGGATTTGGATCTCGATGGTCCCAAACGCGACAACACGCTCTTTTCTCTCGATTATGCCTTGCGCCGTGACGAACGCTTTATTGATGCCGGACCCCGCGATGAAACGCGCTGGTATCTCAATCGGCTCGTCCCCCCCGAAGTCCTCACAACTCCGCGCGTCCTGCAATTTGCCCGCACGTCGTCTGCCGCGCAAACTCTCCCGCCTGAACTCGAAATCATCCTGAACGAAATTCAGGATGACAACAACGACGAATCTGAGCTCGAGACCGCCCCCGCGCCCGTCAACCTGGTGCTCACCTATCCGCACCGCCGCGCGGGCAGTCTGCCCTATTCTGTGGGTGTGCGCGCGCTCTTTCCCTCGGCGGACAAGCCGATGCTGGTCACTCTGGTGGACGAATCCAATGTGCGAATTCCTGTCTGGATTGTTTCCGATGACAATTATGTGTATGGACTAAAGAGTTGGTTTGACAAGAACAAGCTCAACCCCGGCGCGCTGCTCGAACTTGCGCCGCGGGACGAGCCGTTCACAGCGGCGATCCGTTTCCAGCCGCGCCGCGAAGGCAAGAGTTTGTGGGTGCGCACTGCCAAAGTTGAAAATCAACGGCTCACCTTTGGCACCGCGCCGCGCCCTGTTGCTTTCAAATACGACGAAGAGATGCTGATCCTTCCCGAAGACCAGAACGGGCTGGACAAGTTAGCATCCTCCAATTTTGGCGATCGCCCGCTCGAGCTGATTCTGATGGATATATTTCCGGAACTGGTCAAACTCGGCGGCGGCGCTTCGATCCACGCCAAGACGCTCTATAGCGCCGCAAATTTTGCCAGACGCGTCGGCGCGCGCGCAGTTTTCGGCGCGCTGGTCAACGGCGACGCCTTTGCGTTCACCAGCGGCGGCTATTTCGTTCTACAACAGCAAGCCGCGGCGAGAGCCGCATAATTCTTTTCCGGTCAACTATTCAAGCCGGTTGGCATTTCATCATCGGCGCGTGCCATTGAACGCCCCGCTGTTGAAATGTCAACCCAACCTGGCGCAGCAACATGATCAAATTGCCGGGTCGAGCGACGACGCGCGAGCCGCGTTCGCCACGCGGACCCAAAACTCGACGCCAAGCATCACATCGCCGCAATCCCATGTTGTTGTGCCGCTATGGTGAGTTCTGATGCCCGTTGCGCGACTGACTATCAAGTCAAAATTCAAAATTGACGTCTCCTACTGGGAAAATCAAGGTCGCGATTTTCGCGCCGAACTCTATGACGCGCTCTGCGACGAATGCAAGAGTCTCTATTCACTCCAGGACAAGCGTGTGGTAGACCATGTCAACCCCGAAACGGGCGAGATCATTCGCATGGATGTGCTGCTCGATTGCGCCAGCGATGTCTGCTCTCAGGACATCAACTTTATCAACCCGCACATGCCGCTGACGCGTTCCATTTTCCGCGCGCTCATCGCGGCGGGCAATCTCCCCCAATCTCCCGAAGAGATCCATGCGCGCATCAAAAAGGGTTCGCCGCAGATAATCCTCAAAGAACTCTTGAGCGTTCAAATGGAGCGAGACGGCGTCGTGGCCGCCTGATTCACTTTCCACCCGCGCCAAAAACCGCCATTCGTCACACAGAATGGCGGTTCATTATTCCTTTTCACCACATACCTTACACCGTAAGGAACGAACGCCGTTTCGTTCCCTCCCCCAGTGCCTCGTAAGGAACGAACGCCGTTTCGTTCCCCGCCCGCGCACTCCCTTGTTTGACATCCGTCCTGAATAGCATAAAATACCGCGAGCTACGAAATGCCCTCGTGGCGGAATTGGCATACGCGGCAGGTTGAGGGCCTGTGTCCAATTGGACGTGGAGGTTCAAGTCCTCTCGAGGGCATCATTTCACGCCCACGAATCGAACAAATACTCGATTCGTGGGCGCGTATTTTTGTAACGACGCGATGCGCGCGTGCGAATCAACCCAACCCCACCCGCGCCGCTCCCTCCCGCACAAACTTTAGCCCCTCCGAGACCAGCTCTTGCGCGCCATAGGGTCTCTTGCGCCACATGCACGTCGCTCCTGCCAAATCCGGGTTGATCGTGGCAAATGCTTCCAGCACCAGCGGTCCCCGATAGTCAATCGCCTTCAGCCCCTCAAACACCGCATCCCAATTCACATTTCCCTGTCCCGGAATCCCCCGATCACTTTCCGACAGATGAATGTATCGCAGTTGTGCCCCCGCTTGCCGGATGGCGGGTCCAAACGGTTCTTCGATATTCATGTGATACGTGTCAAAGTGAACAAACAGATTGCCCGTGCCGATGGTGCGAATCAAGTCAATCACATCGCTCCCCACATTATAGAGATACGACTCGTAACGATTGACCGGTTCGATGCCAAGCTGAATGCCGCGCGGCTTGGCATACATGGCGACCTCGCCCAACACGTTGGCGCACCGCTCACGCTCCTCACGCGTCGGCGGTTGCCCCGTCAAGGTACCGAGATTACAATACAGACAGCCCGTGAGCGTATCGCTTTCGATTGCTGCCGATTGATCAACCGCGAGTTTGAGAAACTCTAACGCGCGCTCTGGGTAAAACGGCAAATGCGCCGACTTGGGAAGAGCCAGCGAAACAACTCCGCGCAGATGGTGTCGGGCGAGGAGTTGCTTGATCTTGGGGGCGTCGAACTCGGCGGGACGGAGGAGCGGAATTTCGAGCAGGTCGAACCCCGCTTCAGCTGTCCGCCGAATGACATCTTCTGCCACTGCGTTATTCCATTCCCCATCCCAGGTAAAAGCGTGGACTCCAAACTGTGGCATCTTTCACATCCTTTCATTGGTGTGGTGATAGCTATCTCGCGTCGGGCTTGGCTCCGGCGCTGGCACATGGCGAAATCGGTTTGCAACCGATTTTCACCACTCTCGGACGCCAAATTCATTTGGCGACATCTGGCTGATCGAGCCCCCGAATTCATTCGGGGCGGTGCCGCGTGCAAAATCGTGACGCACACCCGGCGCATGCCCGCAACTAATCCCGATTCCGCCGCGATGGTATAATTATTGCCGATAGCCGCCAAACATGTCAATTCGCAACCCGGCGCAACAACACTATGCTTATCCAATCATCCACCCAAATTACACCCGCTCCCGCTTTGCTGGAATATCTTTACCAGATGCTAGAGATTCGGCTGTTTGAAGAGGCCGTCTTTGATCTGCTGACGCGCAACCTCATCAAAGGGACTGTTCATCTGTATGCCGGTCAAGAAGCGGTCGCCGTTGGCGCCATCGCAAATTTCCGCGCGGGCGACTATATCACGAGCACCCACCGCGGGCATGGTCACTGCCTCGCGCACGGCGCGCATCTCGCGCGCGACAGCGCCGAGCGGCAGACACATCTCAACAAGATGATGGCAGAGCTGGCGGGCAAAGAGACCGGTTACTCGCGCGGTCGTGGCGGTTCCATGCACATTGCCGACACAGTTCGCGGCAACTTGGGAGCAACCGGCATCGTCGGCGGCAACATACCGGTCGCCACCGGTGCGGGTTTGTCGCTCAAACTGCAAAACCAAGACGGCGTCGTGATGTGTTTTTTCGGCGAAGGCGCGGTCAACAATGGCATTTTCCATGAATCGCTCAACATGGCTTCCATCTGGGATTTGCCCGTCATCTATATTGTCGAAAATAACCTGTACGCCATGAGCGCGCCCTGGCGCACCGTTTCGAGACATTCCGACGCGGCGGCGCGCGCTTCTGCGTATGACATCCCCGGCGTCGTCGTTGACGGGATGGACGTGCTTGCCGTCCGCGAGGTCGTCGAACAAGCCGCACAGCGCGCCCGCAGCGGTGCGGGTCCCACGCTTGTCGAATGCAAGACATACCGATGGTATGGGCATTCGCGGAGTGACCCCCGCGCCTACCGCACGCGCGAAGAAGAAAACCGTTGGAAAGCGCTTGATCCGATCGAACAATTCAAACGCAAACTGCTCGAACAAGAGCTGGCATCCGTCGCTGAACTGGAAACGGTCGAGCAAGCGGCACGCGCGGGCATCGAACGCGCCGTCAAGTTCGCGCTAGAGAGCGCGTCGCCTGACCCTCGCGACCTTTATGTCGGTCTCTTGGCGCCGTCAAAAACAACCGCAAGCGATATTGCGAACGAACGATTCCTGCGCCAACAAATACGGGAGGACAAGACGCTGCCACGGATAACCTACTGGCAGGCGTTGAATCAAGCTCTCTCTGCAGAGATGGCGCGCGACCCACATGTCTTTCTCATGGGCGAAGACATCGGCATCTATGGCGGCGCGTACGGTGTAACGCGTGGGCTTTTAGAGAAATATGGCAGCGAACGCGTGCGCGACACTCCAATTTCCGAAGCCGCCATCGCGGGCGTGGGCGTGGGCGCGGCAATGACGGGCATGCGTCCCGTAAACGAAATCATGTATATTGATTTCACCTTGTTGGCTACCGATCAGATTGCCAATCAAGGCGCCAAGAATCGGTACATGTTTGGCGGTCACAGCATCATGCCGCTTGTCATTCGGACAGAGGGAGGCGCCGGACGCGGGATCGCCGCCCAGCATTCGCAATCGCTCGAAGCGCTCTGGACTCACTTTCCCGGAATCATCGTCGTCATGCCGTCAACCCCCTATGATGCCAAAGGTCTGCTCAAGGCGGCGATTCGCGAGGATAACCTGGTCATGTTCATCGAACACAAGATGCTCTATGGCGAAACGGGACCCGTGCCCGAACAAGAATACATCATTCCCCTTGGCGTCGCCGATGTCAAGCGCACGGGCAAGGACGTCACAGTCGTTACCTATTCACGAATGGTCTTGCGCGCACTCGAAGCGGCAGAGCAATTAGCCGCACAAGGGATCGATGTCGAAGTTGTGGACCTGCGAACGCTCAAGCCACTGGATGTCGAAACAATCGTAGAATCCGTCAAAAAGACCGGACGTGTTGTTGTAGTTTCGGAAGGATATCTCACCGGCGGTTTTGGCGCCGAACTCGTCGCAACAATCAACGATCACGCGTTTGACTGGTTGGATGCGCCGGTGATTCGCGTGGCATCCGCCGACGTGCCCGTGCCTGCCAGTCCCGTGCTTGAAGAGTATGCGATCCCACAACCCCGGGATATAGCGGCTGCGATTCGCAGGGTGATGGAATAGGATCAGGACTCATGATTATCCCAATCATTCTTCCACAACTGGGCGACACGATGGATCAAGCCACTTTGACGCGTTGGTACAAACGCGAGGGCGAGGCGGTGCGCAAGGGCGAGCCGTTGTTCGAGCTCTTGACCGACAAAGCAAACATTGATGTCGAGGCGACGACCGGCGGTTATTTGCGCGCGGTGCTTTGCGTCGAGAATGAAACGCGCGCGGTCGGCGAAATCGTCGCATATCTGAGCACCACAGCCGACGAGCCATTTGTTCCCGGAGGCAGACCCGCCGATGACCCGAAAGCAGGCGAATCCGCAGCCCAACCTTCAGCTCGCATCGAGCGGAATGCCGACGCTGCGCCACAGAGCAAACAGCTCAAGCCGTTTGTTTCGCCCCGCGCGCGCCGTCTTGCCGAGGAACAAGGCATAGACCTCGCTCTGGTGACGTCGGCGAGCAAGAGCGGGCGCATCGTCGAGGCGGACGTGGTCAAATTCCTTCAAAACCGTTCGACTCTTGCAGCTTCCGCCCCGCCGCCGCAGACGGTGGCAGAGAGTTCTGCGCGCGCAGAGCCGTTTGCCATGCCCCCTTCCGCGCAGGATCGGATTATCCCTGTCATCGGCGTCCGCAGGGTGATTTTTGAGCGCATGAGCTCGAGCGCGCGCGAGGTGGCGCGCGTCACCCTGACGACAGAAGCAGATGCCACCGCATTGGTAGAGCTGCGGCAGCAAATAAACGCGGCGCAAGCACAGAAATTCAGCTTTACCGTATTCCTTGCGCTTTTGACCGCACGCGCCCTTGTCAAGCACCCCTACATAAATGCGACTTTGCAATCGGACGGGATCCATCAACATCCCTTTGTCAATCTGGGGATCGCCATAGATACAGAACGCGGTCTCCTGGTGCCCGTCATTCGGGACGCACACCTCAAGGGTTTGGGTCTCCTCGCCGCCGACCTGAAACGTTTGGGTGACGAGGCACAAAGCGGACGGATTCAACCGGACGAGCTCAAGGGCGCGACGTTCACGCTCACCAATCTGGGGCAATACGAAATTGACGCGTTCACTCCAATCGTGAATCAGCCCGAATCGGCAATTCTTGGGATTGGGCGGATCGCGCAAAAACCCGCCGCGCATCAGGGACAGCTCGCGTTGAGGTGGATGACCGCCCTATCGCTTTCATTTGATCATCGTTTGGTTGACGGCGCGCCCGCCGCCGGGTTCCTGCAGCAACTCAAACACTTGATCGAGACCCCCGCGCTTGTGCTGGTCTGATCATCGTCACATACGATACCTCTGACAATCTGTCGGGTTGTGGATCTTGGCAAAAATTCCTTGACACTCTATTTTTTCAGGCGTATACTAATGTTTAGGATGAGATCCTAAATTTTAGGATTCGCTCTCCGCATTTGCCGTTTCGCCAACAAAGATGAGACTGCAAAAGCAGCTTTCCCCAGCCAAAGCCGCACGTCGCGGGACTATCCGAGTACACAACAACCCGAATGCTACCTCGACCACGGTCGCGCGCGCCTTTTCGCTTCTCGATATCCTCTCCGTTCAAGGCGCGGTCGGTCTTGGTTTGACCGATGTTGCCAAACAGCTCCGAATGTCTCGAAGCACCACCCACCGCTATCTTGTCACGCTCGAGAGACTCGGCGCAGTAGAGCGCGACGACAGGGACCACTTTCACCTCGGCTTGAAAATGCTCGAGCTCGCGGGTTTTACGCTCAACCAAAACGATTTGCACAATCAGAGTCGCGCCTTTCTCGAGGAACTTGCCGACCAAACTCACGAGACCATCCATCTCGCTGTCCCCGCGGGGACAGAGGTGATCTATGTTGCCAAGGTGGACAGTCCGCGCTCGCTCCGTATGTTCTCGTATATCGGAGCCAGAGTGCCAATGTACTGCACTGCCTTGGGCAAAGCCATGCTCGCCTTTTCAAACCCCGAACTGGTGAATCAAGTGGTGCGCGCCGGGCTTGTCCCCCGCACGCCAAACACGATAACCTCCCGGCATACGCTCGAAACAGAGCTGGCAAAAGTTCGGACCCGCGGATACGCCTTTGACTCGGAAGAGAATGAAATCGGCGTCGGTTGCATCGGCGCCCCAATCTTTGATTACAGCGCCAGGGTCGTTGGCGCGATTAGTGTTTCCGGACCTGCTGCGCGCATGACTTCAGCGCGGCAGCATGCGCTCGGACCCCTTGTGCGGGATGTCGGCCTGCGTCTCTCCAAGCGGTTCGGGTATTCGCGTTGACCTTTGAGGAATGTGTTGGCGCGTTGTCGGAGCGAGCTCTCTTGTAACTCTGAGCGCGCTCCCGGGCGAAAGGAGGTATCAGGCGTCCAAATCGCAGTGTACGTCTATCGAGATTCAACCCTGTTTGTAGATTCGCGAGGAGAAGAAGAATGAAGAAAAAACTACTGAGCGCCTTTGCGGTGCTGACTGTTTTGGTTTTTCTCGCGGCGTGCGCCGCTCCGGCGAGCGCGCCACCCGCGCCCGCCCCTGCACCCACGACCGCACCGGCAGCGACCAGCGCGCCTGCGCCCACCACCGCGCCTGTCGCCACCAGCGCCCCTGCTGCGACCACTGCGCCGCCTGCCGCTGGCGATGTGGCTGATGTCAAGGCAGACCCCACGAACCTTTTCCCGGCCGGGATTGGCACTGCCAAGTGTGACGGCGTCAATCTGGTGGTCGCCACCCAAACGGGTCCCCAGATCGCAAGCCCGATGGAGAACCTTTGGAAGGACTGGAGCGCCAAGACCGGTGGGACGGTCGAAGTGCAGACGTTCCCCTTTGGCGACCTCTTTGAAAAGATTCGAGCCGGATATGTCTCCGGCGCCAGCCCGTTTGACATTATCGTCTATGCCTCCGACTGGGCAGGCGATATCATGGGCGCAGGATATGTCCTCGAAGTCCCACAAGCGAATCAGGACGCGATGGGCTATCAGTATCTGATTCCCACCTACCGCGATCGCATCCTGTCGTGGGGCGGCAAGGTGTATGGCACACCGTATGACGGCGATGCGCACAACACCTATCTCCGCAAAGACTTGTTGACTGACCCCACATACATGGCAGAGTTCAAAGCCAAATACGGCTATGACCTGCCCGTGCCCATCAAGACCTGGGACCAGTATCATGACATTGCCGAGTTCTTTAACGGCAAAGAAATTGATGGCAACACGATCTATGGCGCCGGGACGGCATTCAAGCGCAAAGCACAATCCTACTGGACGTACCTCGGCATCGCCGCGCCGTATGCCAAAGCGCCAAACGATCCCGCTTACTTTTTCGACCCCGAGACAATGGAACCGCGCATCAACAACCCCGGCTTTGTCAAGGCGCTGGATTTCTACTCGTCCCTGGTCGCGGTCGGTCCCCCGGACGTCGTGAACTGGGATGTGGGCAATATTCGGAGCGAATTTCCGGCGGGTAAACTTGCCCTGGCAATTGACTGGGGTGATGTAGGTCCTCTGTCAGCCGACCCCAATTCTTCTGTGGTCACAAAAGGGTGGTCCGCCCAAGCGCATCCGGGCGTGGACGAATACTATGATTCGCAGACCAAAGCGTGGGTCAAACAATACAATCAGGCGCCGTTCCTGGCATTCGGTGGTTGGGTCGGTGGTGTCTCTGCAACAACCAAGAATCCGGAATGTGCGTTTGATTTCTTGTCGTTCATGGGCAGTCAGAACATGAGCGCCAAACTGGTCACGACAGCCGGTTCCGGTGTCAACCCGCACTTTTACAGTGACATGAACGATCTCGCCCCCTGGGTTGCCGCAGGCATGAGCGAGGAACAGGCGACAGAATACCTCACTGCCGTCCGCGATACGATCAACAGCCCCAATGCGGTGGTTGACCTCCGCATCACGGGCGCAGCCGAGTACTTTGATGCGCTCGACACACAGTTGGCGCGCGCGGTAGCAGGTGAAACGAGCTCCCAGGAGGCGTTGGACGAGGTGGCAAAACAATGGAATGCCATCACCGACCGCCTCGGACGAGACCAGCAGATAAAGCTCTATCGTCAGATGCTGGGACTTCCCGCACAATAAAAAATGTCTTGACAAGGTGTGGATGGGACTCTGTCCACACCTTTGAATGTTTGATCACTGCGATCAGCAAAAATACTCGACAGGTAGTTTGCATCCGAAAAGGGTTCTGGACAACCGCGAATCCGACTCTTTTAGGCGGATACTCACCAAGAAAAGCTGGGTTTTAGGGCTTTTCGGATGCAAACTGGATAGTGCAACAGCATGAGGCAATTGCCGGATTCGGTGATGTCGCGCGACCCATCATACACGGGACACGACGCGGAAAAATTCATCGCCGCAATCTCATGCTGTTGCGCTACGGATAGACGCTCATGGCAAACGCCGCCAGCACCGCAGCCGGCACGGCTGCTCCACGTCCAACCCTGCACAAGGTGACGCCCAAAAGAGACCGCGCGGCGAGTTACGCCTTTCTCATGCCGACGGTCCTCTTGATCCTCGGGCTGTCAGTTTTCCCCCTGCTCTTTTCCTTTGCCCTCGTTTTTCTGAGTTGGGACCTCAGTCGCCTCGAAGGTGGCATTCGGTTTGCCGGACTGCAAAATTTTGTGACGCTCTTTAATGACACGCGCTTTTGGAATACAGCACGGGTGACAGTGATTTTTGTGCTGGCGTCTGTGACTCTCCAGTACTTTTTGGGATTGGCGCTTGCGCTGCTGCTCAACCAGGACATTAAAGGGCGTCGGTTTTTTCGTGTGGCGTTCTTGATCCCGATGATGTTGACCCCGGCGGCGGTCGGATATGTCGGGCGGATGCTTTTCAACGAGAGCCAGGGTCCGATCAACGACCTCCTCCAGCGTGTCGGTCTTCCGAACATCCCCTGGTTGAGCAACCCGACGATGGCGCTCCCCTCTTTGATTCTGCTCGATACCTGGGAGTGGGTGCCATTCATGATTATCGTCCTCCTGGCGGGGCTCCAGGCGCTGCCGCCTGAGGTGTTCGAGAGCGCGCGTGTGGATGGCGCCGGGGAATGGTACATCTTTCGACACATTACCTTTCCCATGCTGGCGCCCGTCTCTATCACCGTCATCGTGATTCGCGCGCTCGAAGCGTTCAAGCTCTTTGATATCGTGATGGTCATGACCGGCGGTGGTCCCGGGACGGCGACCGAAACCGTGACGATGTACGCGTATACGGTGGGCATGAAGAATGGCAACCTCGGCTACGCCTCCGCCCTCGCCTATTCACTGCTCGTCATGGTGATCATTTTTACCACTCTTTTCATCAACACAACGCGCCGCGCCGCTCAGGCAGAAGATTGAGGTATGACGATGCAATTGACCATGCGCCAGACCCACAGCATCAAACAGGTCATTACGTATTCCCTCTTGGTCCTGTGGACGCTCATCTGCTTGTTCCCCATCTACTGGGTCGTGATCACCTCGATCAAACTGCCCATCGCCGTCTTTCAGGGACCCAAATATATTCCGTGGGTTGACTTTCAACCGACTCTGAATGCGTGGAATTTCTTGTTGACGGGTCCCACCTCCGCTGCGGTCTATCGCAGTTGGATAAACAGTTTCATTCTGGCGACGACCAGTTCGGCAATCGCCGTGCTGCTCGGCGGTATGGCGGGCTATGGTCTCACGCGCTTTCATTATCATTGGCCCATTCTCAACTGGCGGAACAACGACATTGCCTTTTATGTTATCTCCCAGCGCATGTTGCCCGCCGTTGTCGTAATCATTCCTTACCTGATCATGTTCCGCGTCCTCAGTCTGATTGACACCCATCAAGGCATGATTCTGGCATACACGGTCTTTAACATGCCTTTTGCGGTGTGGATCATGCGCGACTTTTTTCAGGGCTTGCCCGTTGATCTGGAAGAAAGCGCGCTCATTGACGGCGCAAACCGGTTCCAGGCGTTCCGTCATATTGTCTTGCCGCTCGCCGCGCCGGGATTCATCGCGACCTTTCTCTTTTGTCTGGTCTTTACGTGGAACGATTATCTCTTTTCGCTGATGCTCACCTTTAGCCGGGCCAGCACCCTGCCAATGTTTATCGCGGGTGAAGGGACTCAGTCCTATGGTCCCCAGTGGTGGTATCTCTCGGCGCTGTCGTTGCTCTCGATCGCGCCGATGATTCTCATCACTTTGTTTGTCGAGCGCTATATCACGCGCGGGCTGGTGGTGGGCGCCATCAAATAAGAAACTTGCCCGGTATGGCTGTCGGCTTTTGGATTATGGCAAGCCAAGCCGCAGTTGATGGCAAAACCCGCCTCGCCTTTTATTTTGCGATAACTTGAACGATACGAGGAAACGCCTGTGGAATATCGGTATTTGGGACGGACCGGATTAAAAGTTTCAGAGATCATGCTGGGCTGCCAGACCTTTGGTTGGGGCGCTGACGAGACCGCCGCACATGCCCTCGCGGATTGCTTTGTGGATCATGGCGGCAACTTTTTGGATACCTCCAATACCTATAATGACGGAGAATCCGAACGCATTCTGGGGAGCTGGCTCGCGAGTCGCGGCAGCCGCCATCGCTATGTGATTGCCAGCAAAGTCTTTTTCTCGGCAGATGACAAGGGACCAAATGACGCCGGTCTGTCGCGCAAACATATCTTTGACCAGATTGACAAGAGTCTCAAGCGTCTTCGGACCGATTATATTGACTTGTACCAGACCCACTGCTGGGACGCCTCGACTCCGTTGGAAGAATCGCTCCGCGCCATGGATGACCTCGTCACCGCGGGCAAGGTTCGTTATGTCGGCGCATCCAACTGGACCGGCTCGGACCTCGTGCGCGCAAACATGCTCGCCGACAAACACCATTGGGCGCGCATTGACTGTCTCCAGCCCGAATACAGTTTGCTCGTTCGTAGCACAGAATGGGAACTTTTCCCGGTCTGCCGCGAGCAAGGCATCGGCGTGATCCCCTGGTCTCCTCTGGCGGGCGGTTGGTTGAGTGGCAAATATCGTCGGGGCGAACCACCGCCCCCGGACAGCCGCGTCGGGCGCGCTGACCGCTGGGACGACCTTCCGGAACAGCGCGAGAGCGAACTCACCTGGCGCACCCTTGATGCGTTGTGGGAGATTGCCGACGCGCGAAACAAGTCGTGCGCCCAGGTCGCTCTGAATTGGGTTCGCCAGCAGTCGGGCGTGACTGCTCCCATCATCGGCGCACGCAAACTGGAGCAGCTCAGGGATAATCTGGCAAGTACCGAATGGACGCTGACGACGCAAGAACTTGCCCGACTCGACGCCGCGAGCGCGATTCCACTCCCCTCGCCATACAATTTTATCGCGCGATATACTCGCAAGAGAACGTGACCGTATGCGACAAACTCCCTTCCTGGCGGGGATCCGCCTGCCCGACGCAACGCTCTCGGTGTACGACAATCACATCGTCCGCACCTTGTCGTCCATGCGGGAACAGTATCAAGATCGGCGCGCGTGTGATGCGTTGTTGCGCGACAATGACCCGGTCTTGTATCAGGTATACGAGCTCCGACGCCCCGAGTTGCCGGGCGAAATGTATTTTGGCTTGTCGGTGGTGCATCCCGGCAAGGTCGGCGACGAATACTATATGACCAAGGGGCATTTTCATACCGTGCGCGATACCGCAGAAGTGTATCACTGTCTGCAGGGCGAGGGGGTCATGGTCATGGAGACCTCTGAAGGCGAATGGGCTGTTGAGGAACTGCGCCCCGGGCGGGTACTCTATGTTCCCCCGCTCTGGGCGCATCGTTCGGTCAATACGAGCGCGGTCGAGGACCTCGTCACCCTGTTCATTTATCCTGCCAACGCAGGACACGACTATGGCACAATCGAAAGACAGGGTATGCGGAAACTTGTGGTCGAGCGGCAAGCGAAACCGGTGATTATTGATAATCCGCGCTGGCATCTTGAAAAGGTGGATTGATGGTGGACCTGGGCGCCTGCCGCGTGCTCGTTACTCCGACTTCATTTGGTAGGGGTGACTCCCGCGTCCGCACCGAGTTGCAAGCCGCAGTCGGGGAGGTCATTTATAATCCCTTTGGGCGCCCTCTCAAGTCCCATCAACTTCAGAAACTATTGCCGGGCTGTGATGGCTACATCGCGGGGCTGGATGAGATTGACGCCGCCGCGCTCCGGGACGCCGATAAACTCCGCGTCATTGCGCGCTATGGTGTCGGTGTGGACAGTGTGGACCTCGCGGCGGCAGCGACGCACGGAATCATCGTCACAAATACACCGCTCGCGAACGCCCTCTCGGTTGCGGAACTGACCATTGGTCTCATGCTCGCCCTCGCGCGCTCGATTCCCGATCTGGTCGGCGAGACGCGGGCGGGCAATTGGCCCCGCAGGACCGGCGTTACGCTGTCGGGCAAGACTGTGGGGCTTTTCGGGCTGGGTGCGGTGGGCAGACATGTCGCGACTCGATTGCGCGCGTTCGGATGCGTCCTCATCGCGCACGACCCGGCTGCGGATGTGGTATTTGCGCAAGAGCACGACATTGAGCTGGCGTCGCCAAAAGTGGTCCTCTCACGCGCGGATTTTCTTTCCCTGCATGTCCCTCTGCTCCCTGCCACGCGCGGCATGGTGGACGCGGCGTTTCTGTCCGCGATGAAACGCGGCGCGTTTCTGGTCAACACGGCGCGCGGCGAGCTCATTGACGAAGCGGCGTTGTTGCAAGCATTGGAATCCGGGCATCTTCGCGGCGCGGCGCTCGACACTTTTTCGCAAGAACCACCCCCCCCCGACCATCCCTTGCTCAACCTGCCCCAGGTGCTCTTGACTCCCCACGCGGGGGCGCACACCGATGGCGCGATTGATGCGATGGGGTGGGGGGCGGTCCGCGACTGTCTCGCCGTGTTGAGAGGCGAGCCGCCGCAATTTCCCGTGCCCCTGCCCGTCATCAACTAGAGCAAATTCCTTCTAATTTAACAAATCCTTCCATGAGCGAAAATCCCATCCGAGATTATCCAATCGAGCAAAGACAACAGCCGACTTTTTACTTTGTCGGCGTGACGACGACAAAATCGTCCATCATGAAAATTTTCCCGCGCTGGACGCAAGAGTTGGGACACCCGCGCGTTGTCATCCAGGGCATAGACCTGAAACTGCACGACTCGACAGAAGCGTACCGGCAAGTGGTCGCACAGATCAAGGGCGATCCCAACTCGCTCGGCGCGCTCGTCACCGCGCACAAAATAAGTCTGTATGAAGCGGCGCATGACTTGTTCGATGACCTCGACCCCTATGCAAAAATCTGCGGCGAGGTTTCTTCCATCTCCAAACTGGACGGTCGTCTGCAAGGGCACGCCAAAGACCCCATCACGGCGGGTTCGAGTCTTGATGCGGTGATCGGCAAGGATTATTTCGCGCGCACCGGCGCCGAGGTGCTCTCTTTTGGACCGGGCGGCTCGACCACGGCGATTGCGCTCCACCTCATCAACAAGACCGCTGCGGGTGATCGCCCCCGCCGCTTTGTCGCCGTAGGACGCTCGCAGTCGAGTCTCGACCGGTTGAGAACAATGCTTGGCGCCCTCGCGACGGACATTCGCTTCGAATACATTTTGAACGGCGCGCCGTCACAGAATGATGTCATCATGGCGCAGATGCCGCCTGCGAGTATCATCATCAACGCGACGGGCATGGGCAAAGACCTCCCCGGCTCGCCGATTACGGATGACGGTCAGTTCCCCCTGAACAGTGTCGCGTGGGAATTGAACTATCGCGGCGAGCTTGACTTTATGCGCCAGGCGGAGCGTCAGAGGGAAACGCGCGGTGTCCGTGTCGAGGATGGCTGGCTTTATTTTCTATATGGTTGGACTCAGGTTATCGGTCAGGTGTATCACATGCCCATCGAGGGGCAGCTGTTCGAACGCCTGTCCGCAATTGCCAAAGAGATTGCGCGATGAAACGATTTGTCCTTGCGCACGACCTCGGCACCACCGGAAACAAGGCGACCCTTTTTGACGAACAGGGGCGCCTCGCGGCGAGCGCGTTTGGCGACTATCAAGTTATTCGCCCCGAACCGACGTGGGCGGAGCAGGACCCCGCGGATCATTGGGATGCGGTGGTCCGCACAACCCGTCAGTTGCTAAACGCGGCAAGTGTCTCGGCGGACGAGCTCGCGGCAATCAGCTTTAGCGGGCAAATGATGGGCTGTCTGCCGGTGGACAGGGTGGGGCGACCCCTGCGCAACTGTATCATTTGGGCGGACCAGCGTGGCGTAAAACAGGCGGCACAGCTCGCCGAGCGCGTCGGTGAGGAGCGAGTCTATCGCATCACCGGACATCGCATCAGCCCGACTTATAGCGCGTCCAAGTTGATGTGGGTGCGCGACAACGAGCCGGACGTTTTTGCCAATCTCTACAAGGTGTTGCACGTCAAGGACTACATCTGTTTTCGCATGACCGGCAAATTTGTCACCGACCGCTCCGATGCCAGCGGAATGAATCTCTATCATCTCGAAAATGGGACGTGGTCGGACGAGATTTTGGATGCAGCCCGCCTTGACCCGGCGTATCTGCCCGAACTGCACGATTCCACCGATGTGATCGGCGAACTGACCCGAGACGCGGCGGACGCGCTTGGTCTCATTCCCGGCATTCCGGTCGTTATTGGCGGCGGAGACGGCGCCAGCGCGGCGGTGGGCGCCGGTTCCGTGGTGGAGGGACCCGCTTATAACTATATCGGCTCTTCTTCGTGGATTGCTTTTGCGGCGCGCAAACCAATCTTTGACCCGGGCAGGCGTATTTTCAATTGGGCGCATATGGTCCCGGGCATGTTTAGCCCCTGTGGGACGATGCAAGCGGCGGGCGGCTCGTATCAGTGGCTGCGACAGCAGGTCTGTTGGAGCGAGGAGCGCCAGGCAGAGCAAAGTGGCGAGGATGTTTACGAGATCATGAACCGGCGCGCCTCCGAAAGCGTTCCCGGCGCGCATGGCTTGCTCTTTTTGCCATACCTGCAGGGCGAGCGCAGCCCCCATTGGAACCCCAGGGCGCGAGGTGGATTTATCGGACTGCAGGTCACGCATACCCGCGCCGATCTCATCCGCGCGACGCTTGAAGGGATCAGTTTCAACCTCAAAACGATCCTTCAATCGTTCCTTGACGCGGATGCGCGCATCGAGGAGGTCACTTTGATCGGGGGTGGCGCCAGGGGCGCGCTCTGGCGTCAAATTCTGGCGAACGTTTTTGGCAGACCGACGCTGCGCCCGCGGCTGTTGGAACAAGCCACCTCGTTGGGCGCGGCAATTGCCGGAGGGATCGGCGTTGGCTTGTACAAGGATTTTTCAATGGCGCGTCAATCTATCGAGATTATTGATCGGCATATGCCGGACCCCGAGACCGTCGCCCTCTACAATAGAATCTATCCGACGTTCGTCAAGACATACGACGCGCTTGTCCCCGTTTTCGACGAACTCTATGAGGTCAAATAGTGCCGCTTGCCGGTGACCAGTCCATCGTCAGGACCGTTCTTGGAGATATCAGCCCTGCTGAACTCGGACCGACGGATGTCCACGAGCATCTCCTGCACAGCTCCCCGCTGCTCCCGGGCGACGATTTGGATGACGTCGAACGTTCGCTGGCTGAAGTTGTGGAACTGCGCGACGCGGGCATCAGCGCGCTTGTCGAATTGACGACGATTGGTCTCTGCCGCGACCCGCGCGGTGTGGCAGAAATCGCCCGCCGCAGCGGCGTCAGGATCGTCCTTGCCACCGGTATCCATCGTCAGGCGCACTATCCACCCGACCATTGGATTCATTCTGTTGATCCTGCTCTATACGCCCGCTGGTTTGTCCAAGATATTCTTGAGGGATGCGATGCGACCAAGACCTTCGAGGTCAAGCCCTCAAAGGTCTCGCGCGAATTTACGGATCGCGCCGATCTTGGACCTGTCGCCCAACCCACCGAGATTCGCGCGGGCGTAATCAAAGTCGGCGTCGGCTATTGGTCCATCTCGCCGTTTGAACGACGCGTCCTTGACGCGGCGGCACAGGCGCATCTCGAGACGGGCGCGCCGATTGTGTGTCACCTCGAACTGGGAACGGCGGCGTGGGAGGTGCTCGGGATTTTGAGCGCGGCAGGTGTGCCGCATCATCGCGTTCTGCTGGCGCACGTGGATCGCAACCCCGACCCGGGCTTGCATTCAGAACTCGCCGCCGCAGGCGCTTATCTGGGATACGATGGCATGGCGCGGACCAAATATTTCCCCGACTCGGTGCTGCTCGAATGTCTGCTCAGGGTGGCTGCCGCCGGAGGCGCCGAGCGTCTCACGTTGGGCGGAGATGTGGCGCGACGGTCAGCCTTTCACGCGTACGGCGGTATGCCCGGGATGGTCTATCTTGCCAAACGCTTTGTGCCGCGTTTGCGAGACATGGGGGGGCAAGAACTGGCCCGCGCCATTCTCGTCTCGAATCCGGCGCGTTTCTTGGCGTTTGTTCCCAACAACCCGCCGGCTGCGGGCGTGAGGGTAGAATCATGAGAGCACTTTGGGGCAAAGCCCCTTTTCAATACGAACTGCGTGAGCTCCCGACGCCGAAACCCGGTATCGGTCAGGTCCTTGTTCGCATCGGCGCGTGCGGCATCTGTGGGACCGACTTGCACATGCAGCGAGCCATGAACCGCGACTGGACCCCACTCGGTCACGAGCTCGCCGGAGTCGTCGAACAAGTGGGTCAAGGCGTCACTCTCGTTCAAACCGGAGACCGTGTCATTGTCGAAAACAATACGGGCTGTGGAGTTTGCGACGCGTGCAAAAACGGAGAGAGCCGCTACTGCCGCAACATCTCGTCCTTTATGAACGATCAGGCAGGGTTTGGCGACTATCTCTGCGTGGCGGAAACCTCCGTTCAAAAATATCGAGACCTCACACCGCGCCAGGCGGCTTTGGCAGAACCGCTCACGGTTGCGATTGACGTGGCGCTGCGCGCCGACATCCCGCTCAACGCCGAGGTCGCCGTCTGGGGAGCCGGACCGATTGGCATCATGGCGTGCAAGATCGCCAAACTGCGCGGGGCAAGACGGGTGTTTCTGGTCGGTTCACCCCGACAAAATACCCGCAATCAATTTCGCATGGAACTGGCGCACGAATTTGGGGCGGATGTGACGATTGGCGGTGACGAGGATGTCGCCGCTGCCCTGAGACGGTTCACGAGGGATGGCATTGACCGCGCTTTGGTGACTGCGCCGCCGCCTGTAATTCCTGGCGCACTCCGCGCCTGTCGCTTTGGCGGCATCATCGCCCTGATTGGCTTGGAAGAACAATCAGGTCAGACGATCCCGCTCGACATTAACGCCTTTCACTTTCAAAAACTGCAGCTGCGCGCGTCACACGCCATTCCCAACCACTTTTTCCCCATCGCGCTCGACCTGCTGGCGCGGCGGGTGGTGGATGCGGACAAACTCATCACCCACACCTTTTCGCTCGACGAATACCTCAAGGCGTTTAGTTTGGCGAGCAATCCGAACGAGCGCGTGGGCAAGGTCACCATCGAACCATAACAAGGCGTCTATAAACCGTGTTCCTTTAGGAACTTGTCCGCCTCCGCGCGCTTGGGAAAAGACACCTGCGTCCCGATTTTCGTGACCGAGAGAGCGGCGACGGCATTGGCGCGCAGGATGGCTTCACGCATAGACAACCCTTCACCGAGAAATACCGCAAGACTGCCGATAAAGGCATCCCCCGCGCCGGTCGGGTCAACTGCGTCCACCGACATGGCGGGCACGTGTTCGACGGCGTTCGCATCCACCAACAGCGCGCCCCGCTCACCCAGGGTGAGAATGACCGTTTTCGGACCCCGCCCCAAGAGCACGCGCGCAGCAGCTTCCGCCTCTTCCAATGTGTTTACGGGCATGCCGGTCAATAGTTCGGTCTCGGTCTCGTTCGGCGCGCAAATATCTGTCAGTTGCAACAACTCGTCCGGCAGCTGTGCCGCGGGCGCAGGGTTCAGTATTGTCAGCACATTAGCTGTCTTGGCGATGCGAAACGCTTCCAGCGTTGTTTCAATCGGAATCTCAAGCTGGCACACCAGCAGCGCGGCGGACCGAATGACCTCGCGTGCCGCCTGCGCGTCAGCTGGCAGCAAGCCCGTGTTTGCGCCCGGAACAATGACGATAAAGTTACGCGCGTTGTCATCCACAAAGATCGGCGCCACGCCGGAAAACAACGCGTCGTCAAAGAGGACATGCGTGGTGTCAATGCCCTGCTCACGATAATTCTTGAGCGTGCCTTCGCCAAACACATCGCGCCCCAGCTTGGTCACCATCGAAACGCGCGCCCCCAATTTCGCCGCCATCACCGCCTGGTTCGCGCCTTTGCCTCCATAACCGAGATGAAACGAGTGTCCGATCATCGTCTCGCCCAATTTTGGCAGGCGCGGCACTTTGGAAATCAGGTCAATGTTCGAACTTCCGACAACACAGATCAGGGGGGGGGGCGGCATCTTTATCTCCTCGCGCGTGCAGATTTCGTTTTCTGTTTCGGATTGCGTTTGGGTTTGGGGCGCGCAGCTCGCTTTGGTTTTACTTTCGGAACATGTCCTTTGAAAGGAATGACAGTGTGTTCCTCGGTATAGAGGTGCATCCGGACGACTGTAAATGCATCCCCATCTGCGCCTGCCATCTTGCCGATCTCGGTGTCAAATGACGCCTCCATCGTGTCAACATCGTCCCACCACAGTTCGGCGGTGCCATCATACAACGGTTCGTCGCCCGTGCCTTCGGGCTGCCGCGCTGTGCAAATGTTGATATAGTAGCCGCGACACTTGGGCAGTTTGGACGAAATCTTGGTGTGTTCGTTCACCCACCGCTCCGCGAATTCTTCCCGGCTCATGCCCGGGCGGCGTTTGAGCAAAGCAATCAGTTTGATCATTGAAACCCTCTCATGCGTGCGTGTGGACAAGCTGGGCAGTGCCTTGCGCCTGCCCGGTTCTGCGAATTTGCGCAATAATCGCCAAACCGCCGGCACCCATCCCCCGCTCGACGGGCGGACGCAAGCGCAAACAAAAAGAGACGCCGATGGGGCATTCTAGCCGGCGTCCCCGAGGTCCTTTGAAATGGCAAGTTGGGGCCTCACAATTACTCTATGACGCACTTTAGCCCCGCACAAAGAGAACGCGGGGGCAGTACCGGTTAACTATCCATCACCTCCGGTCGCGCGTGCGCCGCGCCAAGACCTTCAAAACTTGCAGATTCGTGCGATTGTTTTGGTTATCCCCTGAACCAGCAGTTGATATATGCGATCGGGTGACGTCATGTCCGTCAATACAAGTTCCAGTTCCAGCACTTCTTTTTTATCGCGTAGCGCAAGCTTCATCCGTCGGTCTCCCTCCACAGGATATTTCCGATACTATACATCGAAAAAGAGACCGGCGGACGCCCATTTCATAACCGTTTTGTTTCAATTCGGCAACAGAACTGGTCAAACTTCGAGCCGACCTTGCCCCTTACTCAGTCTAAGGACCCCATTTGGTTTGTGCTAGGGCTGCGATGATCAAACTCATTACTGCCATCAACGCAAGATATGCCTTGATAGGAGGCGGGTCGCTCCATTTCATGGGGAAGGGTTTCCTTTCGGTATATTCCTGGGGGGGTTTGGAACCGATTTCCCCTTCGCTCCGCTCTGGGCAAGGTCAACTCTGATTGCAGTATAGGATAGTTTCTCGGATTTTGTGCGCCGACTTCAAGAAATGCCTATTTTCCCTTGGGTTCTATTTTCAGAAATGCGTTTCGCGCGCGTCAAGAGCTGCAGTGCAGGTTTCCAGCGCAAGGTGTTCTCTTACCTCGCTTTTTCGCAAGACATCCCGTTGCGGAGCGCCCGCTTGCCATTCAATGGTGAGATGCCACGCCTCGACGAGGATGGCAAGCGGCGAGTTTTGCTTGACTTTGCGGTCCGGCTTGGATTTCGCGGCATAGACCCGAATCTTGTCTGCATCTGCGACGCGGCCAATCGTGCCCGCCTTGATGCCGTTGACGGGTCTCAATACTCGAACTGTCCTGCCAATCAACGCTCTGGCTTCGGCTTCGTCATATTCATCCGTAAATGCGCCTCGAGATACATCCGTTTTTGGCGGCTGAACCATTGTCGTCGTGGAATTTGACGAGAATTTCGAGTTCATAGCTTGTGCTCCTGCTCCTGCAATAGTATTGTGGCTGAGGTCCGCAGCACTTTTGCAGATCATATCCCGATTTGGGCATAATTGACATAGGAGAGATGGTTCAGGTATTCTGGGCAACCTTGCGAATGAATTGGCTCACACCTTCCTCGAGGTCCGCGACGCTCGCCGTGCGGTTGTTGATTATTTTGCTGGTCACTGCGGTCGGAGTTGTTTGGCTCAACCAGAGAGGTCCTCTGCCGGTCATGCGAGGCACCCTTCCCTTGCCCGAGACCGTGCCAGAGTGGTATATGCTGTCGGCATTTCCTATTCTGGGGATGTTGGTCGCCGACTTGGTCTTGCTGTTCCTCAGGACAGGTCCTTCACTGCGGACGTTGGAACTTGGCTTCCAGATCGCCCTCCTTGTCACGCTGTCAAGTATGCGTATCGCGACCGCCATCCTGCTCAGTGGTCACGTCTTGTTGTTTACTTATTTTGTTGTCCGACGCGCGCTCGTGCCGTTTCCCGAGACAGTCGTTCGGAGAATAGAGTTTGGCATTGGTCTTGCGCTCTTTTGTCTCATCAGCTATGTCAAATTGTTTTGGTGGCTGGACTGGGTGACGTTTCTGGTCGCGGGTGTTCTCGGAACGCTCATGGCTTGCTTGTCATTTCTGGTCTGGCATAAACTCGGCCCACATGACTGACTATTCCCATCGCCGCGTGCGTCACAGATTTGGACCGTAAGGAACGAACGCCGTTTCGTTCCCCCCAGGTTCTCCCCGCCGCGTGCGCCACAGATTCGGACCGTAAGGAACGAACGCCGTTTCGTTCCCCCCAGGTTCTCCCCGCCGCGTGCGTCACAGATTTGGACCGTAAGGAACGAACGCCGTTTCGTTCCCCCCTCGGGCTTCTCTCGCCGCGGTTGCGTATTCTCCCCGCGCGACATAGAATCACTCTCTGCACATGCTCCCTCTCGCGCACCCAACGCGCCTGTACGACGCTTACATCTTTGACCTTGACGGCACCGTCTATCTCGGCGATGCGCTTTTGCCCGGCGCGCGGCAGGCAATCACCACCATCCGCGCGGCGGGCAAACGCACAGTTTTTGTTTCAAACAATCCTGTCCGGTCGCGTGCCGCCTATGCCGCAAAACTCGACGGTCTTGGTTTGCCCACGCCCGTCACCGACATTCTCAACTCGTCGGCTGTGATGATTGACTTGCTTCTCCGCACAATGCCCACGGCACAGGTCTTGGTGTGCGGCGAAGCGGCACTCTCGGACGAAATGCGCGCCGCGGGCATCGCCCTGACCGAAAACCCGCGCGAGACCGACGTGGTGATTGCCAGTTTTGACCGCACCTTTGAATATCGCAAACTCCAGCTTGCGTTTGACGCCATCCGCTCCGGCGCGCGCTTTTTCGCCACCAACGCCGACCGTTACTGCCCCGTTCCCGGCGGCGGCGAACCCGACGCGGCGGCAATCATCGCCGCCATCGAGGCCTGCACCGATACCCGGGTCGAGCTTGTGGCGGGCAAGCCATCGCGCCACATGGCTGATGCGGTGCTCGATCTCGTGTGCCTCACCGCAGACCGCTGTCTCCTGACGGGCGACCGCCTCGAAACCGATATCCAAATGGGCTTGAACGTCGGCATGGCAACCGCGCTGACCCTGACCGGCGCAACCACCCGCGCCATGTCAGAGCAGTCAGCCATTCAACCCACCTATCTGATCGAATCGCTCCTTGACCTGGTCTCCCCTTTAACGAGGAACACATGAATCTCGGCGTTTGCTACTATCCCGAACACTGGTCCCAATCCCGCTGGGCTGTGGACGCAAAACTGATGCGCGAGACCGGCTTGAGTATCGCTCGCATGGCGGAATTTGCGTGGAGCAAACTCGAACCGCGACCGGGCGAGTTTGATTTCGCATGGCTCGACCGCGCCATCGAGATTTTTGCAAATGAAAGACAGTCCATCGTGCTCGGCACGCCGACCGCCGCTCCCCCCGTCTGGCTCTCACGCACCCATCCCGAGACCCTTCCGGTGGACGCGCAGGGGCGCGTGAAAAATGTTGGCGCCCGCCGTCATTACTGTCCCAATAGCCCCGTCTATCGCGCCTTGACCGCGCGCATCGTCGGCGCCATGGCACAACACTATGGCGCGGATGAGCGCGTCATTGGCTGGCAAATTGATAACGAGTTTGGCGCGGACAACACGACGCGCTGTTATTGCCCAAACTGCGCGACCGCCTTTCGCGTCTGGCTCGAACAAAAATATGGTTCCATTGACGCTTTGAACGACGCCTGGGGCAATGTCTTTTGGTCGCAAACGTATGCCGACTGGTCAGAGATCGGCGCTCCCAATTTGCCCGGCGCTCATCCGCCCAACCCTTCGCACGCGCTCGATTATTTTCGCTTTGCGTCCGATTCGTTCCGCGCTTACCAGCATCTCCAGATTGACGCGCTGCGCGCGGTTATTGCAGACCGTCAATTCATCACCCACAACTTTATGGGACTTTTTCCCGATTTGGACGCCTATTCGCTCGCCCGTCCGCTCTCGTTTGTCTCCTGGGACTCGTACCCGACGGGACATACCGAACGCGGCGCAGCCCTTGTGGCGCAATCTGACGACGGCACGTATAGTTATGACGTTGGCAATCCCTATCTGGTCAATCTAGAACATGCGGTTGTGCGCGGGTCCAAAGACGGCGCGCCTTTTTGGGTCATGGAGCAGCAGGCGGGGCAGGTCAACTGGGGCACATACAATCCTGCGCCGCGCCCGGGCGTCTTGTCCCTCTGGCTGTGGCAAAATTTCTTTGCGGGAGTCGAGACGACTGTGTTTTTTCGCGAGCGCGCCACCTGGTTCGCCCACGAACAATATCACAGCGGCTTGCTCAATCACGACGGGTCTCTCGCGCAGGGGTATCTCGACCTCCAATCGTTTGCGGAACAGCGCGCCATCATGCAATCTCTCCGGGACTCGCGTGTCGAAAACAATGTCGCGCTTTTGATTTCGTACGAGGACCTTTGGGCGCTTGGGCTGCAGCCGCACCATCAAGATTTTGACTACTGGACTCTGGTCTTTGCCTGGTATGCCGCTTTACTGCGCGCGGGTGTCCCGTGCGACGTGGTTTCCAAAGACGCCGACCTCTCCCGCTTCAAGTTGGTGATTGCCCCCACGCTCCATCTTGCCGATGATGCGCTCGCGGCGCATCTGCGCCGGTTTGTTCAAGCGGGCGGTCTATTGGTGTTGGGCATTCGCAGCGGTTTCAAAACGCCGAGCAATAAAGTGACCGGCGAGCCCCTGCCGGGCCCGCTCCGGTCGCTGGTCGGCGCAGCTGTCACGAGCTGGCAATCCCTTCCTCCGGGCGTCACCATGCCCGTCGCGCTCATGTGGCGCGGCTGGCAGCGTGTCCATGCTGCGCGCTGGCTCGAAACGCTTGACGTTGAATCTGACACAGCCGGGTCCATCGCCGCGTATGTGGCGCAGACCACAAGCACTCCGCAGTTGCAAGGGCGCGCGGCAATGACCGTCAATCAAGTCGGCGCGGGACGCGTCTTTTATTGTGGTTGGATGCCCGACCGGGCGCAGACGGACCTGCTTGTGGGGATGCTCCTGCCCGAAGCACAGGTCGAGCCGGTCGGTATTGTTCCGCAGGGTGTGCTGACCGGACGCCGCGTGCGCGCCGGAAACACGATTTGGGGTTTGATGAACTTTACAGACGAGGAAAAACGTGTCTGGCTCAATGCGAGCGGTTGGCGCGATCTCGAAACCGGCGCGCCTCTGGATAAAGAGCAAAAAATTCCGCCTCGCGCGGTCCGGGTCTTCGAGTCTCCGTAATCGGTCGGCGAGTCACAGTGGCACAACCAATCTCACCGTCGTTCCCCCGTTGATGGTCGAGGTCAGCTCGAACCGCCCGTGCGCGATTTCAGCGCGCTCTTTCATATTCAACAATCCAAGCGAACCGCGTTCTTCATAGCGCGACTCGACTGTCGCCACATCAAAGCCGCGTCCATCGTCGCGCACCGTGATCGTCAGCGTATTGCCCTCTTCGTCCGCGGTAATTTCCAGATTTTTCGCGCCCGCGTGCTTTTTCGTATTATTGACTGCCTCTTGCACGATCGAAAAAATCGCGCTCTCGATCTTGGTGTCCAGCCGGGTCTTGAGCGTCGCGGCATCCAGCGTGATGCGGAACGGCTCGACCATCCGCAGTCGCATCACATACTGTTCCAGCGCCGGACCCAACCCCCGTTGCTCCAGGATCACGGGACGCAGGTCAAACAGAATATTGCGCGTCTGGTACATGGCTTTTTGCGCCACCGCTTCCAGATTCACAAATTCCGTCATCAATTTGCCGGGATCGCGCTGTGCCACATCGCGCAAATACCGCAGCTGCATGATGAGCACCGAAAGCATATTCGCAGGTCCGTCGTGCAGATCGCGCGCCAATTCGTGCCGCACCGCCGCTTCCACCGCGAGAATGCGGTCGCGTTCTTCAAGCACCTGACCATACAGCCGCGCATTCTCGAGCGCCACCGCGCTCTGCCCCGCAAATGCCATCAGCAAATCCGCATCGTCCTGCGAATACGCCTCGCCCGTAACCTTGTTCATCACTTCCAGGACCCCGATTGCCTTGCCCTGCGCAACCAGCGGCACGGCGACCAATTGGCGGATCACCATTCCCACGCTCACAGCGGGCGCGCTAAAATAACGCGGGTCCTGCTCGGCATTATCCACAATGATCGCGCGCTGCCGCGTAAAACACTGCCCGGCAATCCCCTTTTCGGCGGGAATGCGCTGTTCTTTGAGCGCGTCCCCCCCCCCTCCCACAATGACCTTGAACACCAGCTCGTGCGTGCTCCGGTCATACAAAAAAAGCGACCCCGCCGTGCTGCCCGAAACTGTGATCGCCGCGCGCAGGATCTTTTGCAGCAGTGCATCGTGGTCGAGTTCGGCGGTCAGGTCACGCGCGACTTGTTGCAGCGTCTCCAGCGCCGTGATTCGTGCCAACAGTTGTTTGTGGTCGTTTCCGGAATTCTCGGGCTTGCTCATCAGGACCTGTCGCCTCACACCGCAAGTGCTTTGACGCGTGGCTTGGGGGCGAGCATCTCCCGAATTTGGGGCAGTGCCTTAACCGCCGCATTGCGGCCCACCTGGATAATTTCGTCCACACGGTCATAATCCAGCGTCGTAAACTGCGCCACGTCCGGCGCAATCATCACGTCAATCGCGTCAGAGCGGGCGCGAATAATTTCACTTTCCATAATTTCGATGGCGCCCAAAATGATCGAAATTACATTCGGCGCTTTGCCCGTCCTGAGCTGCTGCTGGCGGTGCATGCGTTCGGGCAGACCGGGAATCACGTTCGAAGCGACAACAATATCCGCGTGCTTGTCTTGCAAGATCGAAGTCGGCACCGGGTTCACCGTGCCGCCGTCCACCAAATAGTGGTCGCGCAGGTGCGCCGGCTCAAACACGCCAATGAGTGACATCGAAGCCCGCACCGCCTCCGCCACGGCCCCCGTGTCAAACACCACCTCTTCCCCCGTAATCACGTCGCACGCCACGACCGAGAGCGGTGTCTCCAGCTCTTCGAATTTGCGGTCATGCAAAATCTTTTTGAAATAATCGAGCGTCCGGGCGCCCCGCACCAGACCCGAACGCGGCGGAATCCTCACGTCCCACATCGCAATGCCGGTCATGAAATTGGTTTGCTTTTTCATCAGCTGCGCCACGCGCGTGATTTCATCGAACGGCGCGCCGGCCGCGTACAGCGCGCCCACAATTGCGCCCATGGACGATGCCGCAATCATGTCAATTGGGATTCGCTCGCGCTCGAATACGTCCAGCACGCCAATATGCGCCAGCCCGCGCGCCCCCCCCGATGACAGCGCCAGCCCTAGCTGCCGCCGCGTGATCTTGCGCGCCAACCGCGCGATCTGTTTTGGTTCCGGTTTGACCACACTGAACGAACGCGTCGCCGCCTGTGTCAGCCATCGTTCCGGTGTCTCTGCCAGCTGGATCGTCATATCTGCAAGGTCAATCGCCTTGATGGTCAAGAGCGACGGGCGCAGTGGGATTGCAAGGATCACCCAAAAATATTCTTGCACCAGCGTCGAAAGCCGCCCCGGCAGATCGTCGGCGGTCAGGTTCTGCCCGCCGTGCGCCAACTGCACCCCCCCCTGTGAGAGCGCGGTTTGGTCAACGGGCAATCCCCCCAATCCCCCCAGGTCAAAGAGAAACACTTCTTCGCACACGAGCCGGGCGATCTGTTCCGCCAGCGCCGGCGCCTGGTGCCCGACTACGGCGATAATATTCAGCTCTTCCTGCTGAACGGGGGTTTGAATCTGCCGCGTGATTCGACGCGAGAGCTCGCGGCTGATTTCGACCGCAATGCTGGGATGCGCCTCCACCAATTCTTGCAGCTCTTGCCGCCCCAGTGAGATCAGGTCCGAATCAATCACCACGCGAATGCTTGCGTTGCGCGGCTCTCCCGTCAACAGCGCCGTTTCCCCAAAAAAGTTTCCGGGATTCAGATACGAAAAGATCTTTTCCGCCCCATTCCGTTCCAGAGTGACTTTGACCTGCCCCGATTCAATCACATACATTCGGTCCCCAAAGTCACCTTCGGCAAACACGACTTCGCCGCGTCCATAATGTTCGCGGCGACAATACTTTTCGATGGCGCTCAACACCCCATCGTCCAGCTCGCTAAAAAACGGAATCAACCGGAGATCACTGCGCATGTCAGCCAATCATAGAGCTGAAATCGCTATACCATCGCGCCCAACGCCTCGCGCGTGCGCTGTGCGTAATTTTGCGCCCCCAATGCTTCAAACCGTGTGCGGCTTTTTTCCAGATGAACGCGCGCCTCTTTTTCCATCGCGCGGTCCAAATACAATTGTCCCAGTTCCAACTCGGCGCGCGCCGTTTCATACGGGTTCTGAAGCTCGCTAAACAGACCCAGCGAACGGATCAAATGACTTTCGGCAGCTTGATAATTCTGCCGCATCCGTTCCACCGCGCCCAGTGTTCGCAGCGCGCTCGCTTCTGCCTGTTTGAGCCCGTGCGCCCGCGCTCCTTCCAGCGCCTCTGTCGCCAGACGAAACGCTCGCGTCGTGTCACCCAGTTTCAATTCTGTCTCGGCGAGCATCCATTGGCTCTCGAGCAGCGCCTCGCGCGTCCCCGTTTCCAGCGCGCGTCCCAGCGCTTGCTCCAGCTGCCGCGCGGCATCGCTCAGGTTGCCGTCTTCGATGTCCGTCTGCGCCAGCGCGTTCAATGTATAGCTGAGCATGCTGTTGTCGCGAATCTTTTCAGCATGTCGTTTCGCAAGCCGCAAATACTCGCGCGCGCGCGCCGTCTCCCCCTTGTACAAATAGTAATGCCCCAGATTCGTATACGCGGCGGCAAGATTTTTCGCGTCGCCGATGCGCTTTTTAAATTCCAGACTTTGCTCCAGGTGGGGCAGGGCGTCGTCCCACCGACCCAGGTTCAGCAGCGTCGCGCCCAGATTCGAGTGCGAGCGACTCATCCCTTCCACGTCGCCGATCATTTCGCGCACTTGCAGCCCGCGCTCGGCAAATTCAATCGCCCGCACGCGGTCGCCGCGCAGGTTATAGAGCGCCGCCAGCCCGTTATAGGCAGAGCCCATTTCGGCATAATAGTCCAGCCCTTCCGAAATCTCAAGCGCGCGCAGCCGCCAGTGTTCTGCGTCGTCCAGATTGCCGCGCCGATAGTGTACCCATCCGATATCCAGATAAATCCGCGCCCGTTCGACCGCATGTTCCGAAGATATATCGCGATTGATTTCGCGCAGCGCGCTCTCGAGCCACTGCATCGCATCGTCGTATTTTCCGCGCCGCTCATAGCCGCGCCCCAGCCGCCGCGCGATCTCTGCGGTCTGCCGTGCCTGCGCGGGACTGGCGGCGGCGCTGCGTGCCAAATCCCACGCCGCCCGCAAGCTTGTCGCCGCTCCGTCGAAATCCCCAATGTGCGTTTGCGAATCGCCCAATCCGACCAGGATCTGCGTGCGCGTCTCAGAGGGCGCTTGAATCCGTATCGCCATCTCCAGCGCCAGCCGATACGATGCCAGCGCCTCTTCATTCGCAAAACGCGAAGCGGCGCGTTCCGCCGAACGAATGACGTGCGGGAGCGCGCGGGCGGCATCTTTGCTCTCGCCATAATGAAACGCCAGCCGTTCCGCCTGCTCGTCCAGCCGGTCGGGATACAATTCTTCGATTGCCGCTGCAATCTTGTGATGCAGTTGGTCGCGCCTCCGCAGCAGGATGCTGTTGTAAATGATCTGCTGGATCAGGATGTGGCGAAACCCCAGATGGCGTTCGTGCGCGCCCCTGTCGCTCAAGCCGGGGTATTGAAAGACAACCTCGTGGTCAATCAATTCCTGTAAATCGTTTTCCATCCGCGCCATGCTGGTGTCGGCGACCCGCAGCAAGATCGAATCGTTGAAATCGCGCCCGATGACCGACGCGCACTGCGCGGTAAAACGCGTGGATTCGGACAAATGGTCCAGGCGCGTCATGATCAGACTTTCCAGCGTGCGGGGAATTGTGAACGAATGAATATCCGCGCCGGGCGTCACTTCCCAGTGGTCCATGCGGTGCCGGATAATATTGCGGTCAATCATGGCGCGCAGAATCTCTTCCAAAAAAAACGGGTTTCCTTCCGCGCGCTGCGGAATGACCTGTCGTAATGTCTCGGGCAGGTCGCCAAGCGTCAACAAATGTTCGATCAGTGTCGTGCTCTCTTGCATCGAGAGCGGTTCGAGCGTGATATTGACGAAACGGTTTTCCAACGCCGCCGCCCCGACGCGTTGAATCTGCGGCACTGCCTGGTTGTCGGTTGGGCGCGACAAGCAAAGCAGCGCCAGCGGCGCATCCTCTGTCGCGTTGAACAGAAACATGAGCAAGTCCAACGACGGCTTGTCTATCCAATGCAAATCTTCAAAGATCAGGCACGTTGGGCGTTCGCGCGCGGCATGCATCAAGAGCTCCCGCACCGCCAGAAACGTCTGCTGACGCAGTTGGGCGGGTTCCAGATGACGAATCCTGTCTGCCGCATCGTGCGCGCTGGGCTGTAGCCCCATCAGGTTTTCAATATACGGCAGCACGTCAAACAGCGCGCCGTCGCGCACCAGTTCGCGCACCCGAGTCTTGATCTTGTCTCGCCGCAGGATCACCGAATCTTCGGGTCCAAGTTCCAGGAGCGCGTACAAGATCTGGATTTGAACGTCATACGCCGACTTGCCGTAAGAAACACAGTGCCCTTCGTAAACGCTCAATGTTGCCAATTCGGGCGTGCGCGCAATCCATTGTTTCAACTCGCCGGTGAGCCGCGATTTGCCAATCCCCGCCTCGCCTGTCACCAGGACCACACCGCCGGTCCCGTCGCGCACCACTGTTTCTACAATATGCTGCAGCCGCGCCAGCTCCTGTTCGCGCCCCACCATCGGCGCCGCCAGCCCGGGAATCCCGCGCGCCCGTCCCGAATCGCGTTTCATCCCTGTCACCTGATAAATTTCGACAGGTTCCACCCGCCCCTTGACCCGAATCGAACCGAGTTCGGCATAGTCAAATTGAGCGCGCGTTTGCTCGTAAACCGCGTGGCTCACCAATATGGTCCCCGGCTCTGCCACGCTTTGCAGGCGTGACGCCACATTCACCGTGTCCCCCAACGCGGTGTAATTCATTCGCAAGTCCGCGCCAATGTCCGCGACCACCACCGTCCCGAGATTCAACCCGATCCGCATCTGCAGTGTAATTCCGTGCCGCGTCACCATTTCATCGTTGATGCGCTTGAGCGCCGATTGCATCCCCAGCGCGCACCGTACCGCGCGGATCGGGTCGTCTTCGTGCATCACCGGCGCGCCAAACAACGCCATCACGCCGTCGCCCATAAATTTGTCGAGCGTGCCCTCGTGCGCGTAAATTTCGTCGCGAAATGCGGAAACGCTGGCGTCTATAATGTTATAAACGGTCTCGGGGTCCAGTTTTTCGGAAATGCTCGTAAAGCCGACAATGTCGGAAAAGAGAATGGTGACGGTCCGCCGTTCTCCTTCAATGTGCTTGCTTGCGTTGAGGATTTTGTCAACGAGGGGTCCGGGCATGACGCCCTGCACTCGTCTCAATTTCTCCGAGTTCGACGTGCGCGCCATCGTTGCGGTCAGCAGGTTGACGCCGCAGTTGCCGCAGAATTTAAAGCCACGCGGATTTTCAAAACCGCAGTTGGGGCAGAGGTTGGTCAGCGGCGTCGCGCAGTTGGCGCATACGGCGACGCCTGCCGGATTCTTGTGTCCGCACTGTGGACAAATCATAGAATGTGTGATTCGCGCAGTTCTCTGCCGAACAACAAGATCATAGCCCCGGGGAATGTTCTCGACATTGAGACACAAGACTCGGACGGGGGGCTTGTGTGCTCGGATTCGACTTTTGAAAACAAAAGGGGCAACCTTTCTTTGGTTGCCCCTTTTGTTTGCTCATTCATTCATCGCTTTAGTTTGCCTTTTTGACCAGAACGACCCATTTGTTGTTGCCGCTGTTTTTGGTAATCGTCTCGTCACCCCAATGAAACAACACGTCGGTGTGTTTTTCCGTTTGCACAATGACGGTGACCCATTTGCCGACGCCGACATGCAAGACATGGTCGGGGTGGAGCGGAGGCAGGTTCGGGTCGCCGCCGCAATTGAGGATTTCCAAATCTACATCAACTTTTCGTCCGGCGCTCACCCAGACTTCGATTGGCTCGGTAGTCGGCTCTACCATCAACAGCGTGCCGTTCAGACAGACCTGCGGGTCTTCAAAAACCGGCACGGCATACGCGGGTGAGGCAAAGGCGGCAAAGTAGGTTAGCAGGATGCCAACAGCCAAAAGTAGAGCTATGCGTTTCATGATATTCCCCTAGCATCTCTCTCGCAGGCCGGCGTGAGAAGCTGATTGTATATTAGAAACTATCTCAGAATGGCTGGCTGCACCCTGATTGTGCACTGAATTGCCGCAATGCCGGGACTCGAACTCTTTCGCCTTTCACTTGGAGATAATTTCAGAGTTCTGCGCAAAATTGTAGTCGCTTCGAGGCGGGTTATCAATAGGAATGCGTTCCCACCTCGACTTTTAGTGTATCATCAAGCCCTTGTCAATCGGATTATCTCGAACACGGCCATGATCGAGCGTTTGACAATTATAATGCGCGCAAACTGCTTAATGATACATTAGTGCATCTTTAGCCTGTATTCAAGGGTTGACTGAATCTTAACAATTTCATGAAAGCATCAACGTTATTTGGGGCGGAGCGAAGCGTAGCCGTTCTATGACATCCGCTTGCATGGGTGTCAGTTCTGGAAATGT